>PWUP01000282.1 GCA_003562535.1 Gammaproteobacteria bacterium
ACCCCCGACGCCCCCGACACCTCTTGACACCGCTAAGCCGCGTGCGAGTGCTGTTTCACCCTGACGTTTAACCCTCAACCCAGCCGTACCTAATCTCTCCCCTTCGTTCTCCCTGTCGGAGATCGAACGTCGCGGCGTGGGCGGGGGGTTTAGAGACTGCGTTTCAGACCAAAATAGGGCTTTAGGAGGTATTTGGGCGGGAATGGCTGAGCATCAGGCGGCATCCAATGCTCTCAACGGCAAGTGTAACAGTGAGAGATTCTGAATATCGGCCTTGTGACTGGCGTGCTGGACATCGATACCCACCAACGCGCCGTTGTCATCAAAGTCCAAAACAACGCCGTCGGTGACTTCATCGGAATCGACCGATGGCCGGTCGGCTAAGTGGATGTACAGAGAATCTGTATGGGGGTCGTAACTCAGTTTCATGGTTTAAATCTCCGATCAGGAAAAGCGTTATGAACGGTTATACCGTCTTCTAATGTGACGACCCGCAGGAATTTATTCAGTTCAGCCACAAATAGCCAGTGACGAATCCGTCCGTCTGCTTGAGCTTCACGGCGCACAGGATGAGATAATGCGGCCTTACACCATTCCAGTTTAATATAAGGTCTTTTAACTAACACATCGTTACGAAAATAATCGGTTGTGGTTAATTCGTCCATCACTGATTTTCATTCATCAATACGTTGTGGCTCATGCTTAGTCATTTCTTTTTTGCGTCGTATCCATAAAATAAGTTGTTTTTTAATGCCCTAAAATTACATTGGGATTCAACAAGTCCGAAATCTGATCAATAACGGGTAAGCGGTGGGTTGCGCAGTAGTGCGCCCAGTCTTTAAGTTCAGTCCATTGGCTGACGAACACAAAATCCAGCCCCCATTCAGCAGCGACTTGATGGTCAAGGCGGCTGTCGCCGAGAAATAGGGCGGGGTGTTGGATAGTACCTTGGTTTAATTCCCGTTCGACAATCGTGCTTTTTTCGTCAGGACTGCCGAAGATGCCGCCGTCAAACAGTGTAGCGAGGTGGCGTTGTGTGAAGATCTGGCGGAGTTCGGCTTGGTCGCCACCGGAGACGATTAACCAGCGGGCGTTGGCGGTGTGTTGGCGCAGTTGGGGTAAGCCTTGAGCGATGTCACAGGTGAGTAGCTCTTGGTGGACGTGTTGGGCAAAGCGGTCGAGCAAGGTGGTCAGATCGGGGCCGGGTTGATTGGGTGGGATGATCTGTTCTAGGAAATAGGCGAATTTTTTGTAGCGGGAGATGCCACCATTGGCGATGTGGTAATCGACTAAGGCTTGGGCGGCGGTTTGGCCGTAGGGCAAGGCGGCTTGATAGAAGGCTTGGGTTTTGACGGTGTTGGAGTTGAGTATGACGCCATCGCAGTCGAAAATCAGTGTACGGTAGTCAGTCACACGCGGTTGCATGTTAAACCCGCTTGCCGCATCGCGGCTTCAACCTTAGTAACATCCTCAGCCACATCCACCGCTAAGCTACCCGGTTGGGTTGCGACTAAACGAATGGTTTTATTCCATTCCAAAAAACGTAAAATTTCAATGTCTTCACATTGTTCTAATTCGCTTTTGCGGCCAAATTGGTGAAATGCTCTTAACTCTTCACGGGTAAATGCGTAGATACACACTTGTTTTTTATAGCGACTCGGTGCATTCTGGGGATTTTTAAACCCAGGCAAGGCTAAGCGTGACATGTAAATGAGCTGGTTGTGCTCATTGGTGATGACTTTAGGGATGTTGACGTTGTGAGGGTTTTCCTCGTCACCGATCCAGCTAAAGCCGTTAATGATCTCGTCCATGTGCGCTATTTTAGCGTCTCGTACTTTGACAATATCGGCTGGATCCACCAAAGGCTCATCCCCTTGCACATTGAGGTAAATATCGGCCTCAATTTGTTCAGCCGCTTCCGCCAGTCGATCAGTACCTGTCAATGCCTCATCACTGGTCATCACGGCTTGAAAACCCGCTTGGGTGACGACATCAACTATCCGGTGATCTTCGGTAGCGACATAGACGTTGTTTTGGCCTATGGCTTGGGCGGAGAGTTCGGCAACCCACACAATCATAGGTTTGCCGAGTAGCGGCACGAGGGGCTTACCGGGATAACGACTAGAGCCGTAGCGTGCGGGGATGATCACGACACTATGCATCAAGGTCTCTCTCTTTAATCTCGGTCAAAACGCATACACGGATTGAGTCGGCAGGCGATAGCGAGTTGCTGTAATCGCTTGTATGGGTAAGGCATGATCCGTGGTTTGATACTGTTCAAATAACGTTTGCATTTCCTGAGTTCGCGGATCATCCGCACCATAGCCATCAAACCCCGCCATCAGTATTCGTTTGGCCTGACCGCTCGTAGCCACTGCTAGGGCGTAGGCGATCACCAAGGAGGTGGGTACGGTACAGTACGTCGTTCCAAAGGCGAAGGTATTGGCCTGCACCTTTAATCCAAAGTCCAAGACGGTTTTACCTGCCAGCGCCGCCTGCACGTCGGTGGGCAACATGGAATAGGGGGTAATCAGCGGTTGGGGAAGTCGGGTATGGGTAGCGCAGTCGGCCAGTAGCCGCACCGGATGACAGGCCACCCGCAGATCAATCAGCTCAGCGTCAATCGCGCTTTGGGTGTTTAAAGCCAGCACCAGCGGTTGATGATGGCGAATATAGCGTTCGAGGGCTTGGCGGTGACGTGCCACCCCAGGGCCAGTGCCGAGCAGTAACACCTCGCGGTCGGCAAACTGCGCCGCCGGTGACCATTGACCGGTCGGTTCACCGCGATAGAAATGGCGAGCGGCATCGAGGGTATTGAGGCTGAATTTCTTGCCGCCTGCTTGACGCAAGTGCTCAATCACGGCCAGCACGTCTTCTTCACTGTAGCGCGTGTCGCCGAGCATTTCTTGAATGTAGGTGGGGTGAATACCGTATTTACCGGCGAGGTAGTAGTATGGATTCGTACCCCAGCCGTAATGCGCTTGCATGGGTTTGAAGTGTTCACGAATCAGCGTCATCAGCGGCACAAGGTTGAGTGGCTGGACGCGCCGCGCTGCCATTTCAATCGCCAGTTCTTCGGTGCGAGCATTGCCCGGCCCGCGCCCCATGCCGGTGACGGTGGAATCCACCCAGGTCGCGCCTTCATCCAGCGCCCGTAACGTATTGGAAAGTGCCAGACCGAGATTATCATGGGTGTGAATCCCCAAAGCTCCCGGCCATTCGCTGCGCATCCAGTGGATAATTTGTGCGGCTTGATCGGGGGTCATACCGCCCATGCTGTCGGCGAAGTACAGTACCTCCAAGGGGTATTGGGTGGCTTCGCGGGCCAGGGCTTTGACTTCCTCTTCGGTGCGATCAGCAATTTGCATCAAATTGAAACCGACACGGTAGCCACGAGCGTTGAGCCAGTTCACAGCGGGCAAGGCTTGAGTGAATTCGTGGATATGGCAGGCAATGCGTACCAATTCAACCGGCGAACCACTGGCGGGGTTAGGAAATAGCCGCTGCAATGCGTCAAGTTGCGGGATCTGACCCACCAGTTCGCTGCCGTTGATCATTACCCCTACGGTTAGCCCTTCAGGGAGTGGCAAACTGCGGATGAAGTCATC
>PWUP01000284.1 GCA_003562535.1 Gammaproteobacteria bacterium
ATGTCGGCAACCGGCTCCCGCTGGCGCGGCGGTCAAAACCTTCGGCGTTTTACCTTGCGCCTGCATGATCCTGACCTTCCAGAGCAGCGAACTGAGGAAGCATTCGCCGGTGGGTCTTAACGACCTGTTGCCAACGCAGCCCCTTTTAAGCCTCCCTGCTAAGGCGGGCTTAGGCTGGTCAACCCCGCTTGCTCTCACAAGCTCCACCCTTCAGGGTGGGGTAGTTGACGAGCAGCTTACTTCCGACAATGTGACCGTGCACGAATCTTAGCATAGAGCATCCACGCCATAAATGACGGGATCATACAACCTAGCGGTTCTGACCCCCTCACCCTAGCCCTATCCCCCATAAATGGGGGAGCCCTGTAGGGTGGGTAATGCCCACCCTACTATCTTACTGGCAGTGACGCAGGAGCGTGGGAACGAGATAAGGTGGCGCTCAGTGCGACAGCGGAATCAATGTGATCGGTGAAACTGGTCTCCGTGAAGCAAGAAGAGCAAAAAACAGCGGTTAATCATTAGCCATCATCCGCTCCAATGCTTCACGGACTTGGGCAAAGCGGAAAGCGTCTAGGTGAGTGCGTAAAGTGGCCAGCTCAACGGCTAGATCCGTGTCGGCAAACTGGCTTTGGATCTGGGCAAAGCGCTCTAGGGCATCGAACTTAGATTGAGCCAATAAAGGCAACAGCGTTTGCACCTCAGACTTGAATGCTGCCCAATCCACCGGTTGGGTGGCTGTCGTCGCCTGGGCAGGGGCGCACTCCACCGAGTCTGCACTGGGGATATACTGCGCCAATGTGGCCGTGAGCACTTGGAAGTCCACGGGCTTTGCTAAATAAGCGTCCATGCCCGCATGCAGACACCGCTGGCGATCTTCAGCACACGCATCAGCGGTTAAGGCGATAATCGCGGTTGGCGAGCGGTGATGCGCCTGTTCCCAGGCACGAATCTGCGCGGTGGCGGCATGGCCATCGAGCACCGGCATTTGGACATCCATCAGAACAGCATCGATTTGATCGGCCTCGGCGATAAACCGTTCGACCCCAAGCTGGCCATTGGCCGCTATCCACACGTTAAGTCCAAGAATATTCAATTGGTTTTCAATGATTTTCTGGTTGATGATATGATCTTCCACCAGCAAAATTTGGGCACCTTGGCGTGGCCGTTGCGCGGTTGGGGGAGCGCCGGATAGCGTCGTATGACTCGGGGCGCTGGCGGCGAGGCGTGGTAAAAGCACACGAAACCAAAAACGCGAACCCTTGCCGGGTGTGCTGTCCACGCCGACCTCCCCGTCCATTGCCTCGGCTAAACTGCGCACAATCGACAGACCTAATCCTGTACCGCCAAACCGCCGGGTGCTGGAGTCATCCACTTGACTAAACGGTTTAAACAGCAAGGATAAGTGTTCGGGTTGAATGCCAATGCCCGTATCGCTGACTGCATATTCTAAGCAGTCTTTATCCCGTTTAGAGTCCACGACGTGTGCCGTGATACGCACAGCCCCGTGCTGAGTGAACTTGAGTGCATTGTTAACCAGATTATTTAACATTTGCTGCAAACGCTGAGGATCGCCCTGATAGTGGGCATCCGCAGGCCCGGCCCAATGGCTGCTGAGTTGCACCCCTTGCTCTCGGGCGGTCTGGGCAAACAGCGTTTGAGTGTTATGCAGGATTGTGGCCGGTACTACGCTGCCGACTTCCAAGCTTAATTGACCGGCTTCGATCTTGGAAAAATCAAGAATATCATTAAGCAAACGCAGCAACGTCTGGCCGGAATGCAGGATAGTGCGAGCATAGTCTTGGGTTTGTGCGGCACTTGGCGGGTCAGACAGCAGCAACTGTGCCATGCCGAGTACGCCATTCATCGGGGTGCGCAGTTCATGACTCATCATCGCTAGAAAACGACTTTTGGCATTATTGGCTGCTTCGGCGGCTTGTTTGGCCGCAATCAGCTCGGCCTCGGCGTGTTTGCGTTCGGTGATATCCGTCTGTACGCCGAAATGACCGATAAAACGTCCTTGGTCATCATACAGACAAATATAATCGCCTTCGATGATGATCGGCGTACCGTCCAAACGACGTTCTTGGGTTTCTAAATGCCAGCGCCCTTGATCCAGTAAAACCCGCCAAATCGCCCGACCATGATCCAGATCATGAGCGAACAGATCGGTAGGAGTGAGGCCAATAAAATCCGCTTCACGGGCACCATACTGCTCCAGCAGTGCCGAGTTGACCCGCGTCATGCGCTGATGGGTCATGATGTAGTCCAACGCGGCGGATTTATCGACCGTATCATTCCACCCGATGGGTTCATCCATCATCATGAAGAAAAATCCGCTGAGCGATTGCGAGAAAAACAGGTTCAGTTGCTCTTCGCTCTGGCGCAACTTTGCCTGTTGGGCACGAATATCCGCATCGGTGCGGCGTAACAACACAAACATCAGCGCGAGAATGGCTGCCAATAGAGTCACCCCACCCGCGCCGGCTAAAGTGATCTGGCGGTGCTGGGCGGCTTTGAGTGCGGTGATGTCATGGAACAGCAGCAGACTGCCCACCGAGTAGCCCGCCGCAACCTGGATGGGCTGGCGCAGCACCTGCCAGTCCGTGTCAGCGAAACGCAGAGTCATGGCCGTGTGCTCTAGTGCGTCTGACTCAGCGCCTAGCAAGTCGGTTGTTTGTGGCGGTAGGGGTATAGAGGCATAGATCAGGGCATGATTAGCGAACCGCTCCCAGTCGGCTTCGCGGCCTAGTCTCGCCATACCCGCTTGCCAACGATTGCGATCGAGTCGGGTTTTGTCAATCGCGACGACGAGTTCAATCCCAGTGTTGACAATGACCTCGAAGATATCTTCGATTTCCTTACCGAGTTCCAAGTAACCGATCAGTGTGTCGTCATCAAACAATGGCTGTACTACGCGCAGAGTAAAGGTGCCTAACACACCCAGTTCAATGCCCGAGGCGATTGCGCCGTTCCGCTCGGCCTCCAGTGCGGTAAAGTGCTCAAAGCGTTCAACAGACTGGTTCGAGCCGCAGGCCGACAGCAGCGTTACCCGCTGCGGATCAGTGATATAAAAGTGGGTGACACCGTAACGGGCATTGAGCGCCTCATACAGCGGATCCAATAACTCGGATAATCGTTGGCAATCTCCGGCTTGAAGTGCTGAGATCAAATCAGGATGGTGCTGCAAGGGCAGATGCAGTGCCGCCAGCGCTTGTGTCTGCTGCGTAAGTAACTGCTGGAGATCGTCTACTGCCTGGTGTTTAACGTAGAGAGCATTGGCACGCAGTTGTTGGGTTTGTATGACGATAAATACCGTGTAAACACCACCGAGGAGTGCTATCAACAAAATCATCACCGGCGGCAGCACATGGCGCACCACCGGCTTGGGTTGCATGGCAATACGTCCCGTAGCAAACACGACAGTCAGTACACCGATGAGCAATAACAGTAATAGGGTCACGGGCAGGGCAGCGCGTGCGGTCACCATCCAGCACCAGTCGTGGGCATCGATGTCGATACCCAGCACAGCGATCACTTGCCCCGTTTGGGGATCGGTCAGTGGCACCAGTGCGGTTAACCAGGTTCCCCAGCGATCGGTCTCCGGCCCCTCAGTGATCGGGAGTGCAGTAGCAAACGCCTGCAAAACTCTTGCTGACGCTTCGGTATATTGTTGTCCAGGCGGGGATTCATCTTCAGAACCTGCGGGTTCACTGTCCACATAGAAAAACACCGAACCCTCGGCTGTGCGCCCCATGAGATAAATAAAGCGGTAAGCCGAATTCGCGCTACGAATTTCGCTGAGTTGTTGTTTAAGCCACTGATATTCCGAGGTGTCCAGATCCGCTATGCTGCCCGTCAGCGCTTGGATTTGTTGACTGTCTACGGCGCTGGCGACTAAGTGGGCTTGTTTGAGCAGATCTTGGCGCAAACCGCGATCACTGTGCAGGGTAAGTCCTGTAATGCACAGCGCACCGATCACCACCAGACTCACCGTCACTAATAGCCGCCACTGCAACGGGCGGCGCCAATACGCCCATAGGTGATGCCAGCGGTTTGTGCGCTCAGCCATCACTCTGGATCAACCGCATCGGGTGGTTGGCTTGCCATCTGGTGCAGCCCTTCCGCAACGGCAGTAAAGCGGAACGCTTGAATCTGCGGGCGCAAAGCGGCTAGTGGTTCCGCCAACGGCGTCGCGGCAAAGCGCGTTTCCAATGCCGTAAAGCACTCCAAGGCGTCAAATTTGGACTGCGCCAATAACGGCAGCAGCGCCTGAACCTGAGCCTGAAACTCAGCCCAGTCTGCCGCACGCATCGGGGCGATCGTGGGGGGCGTTGCTGGATCTGTGGACGTATGGGGTAAATACTGCGCTAGGGTGCTCGTCAGGTGTTCTAAGTCTACCGGCTTGGTGAGGTAGGCGTTCATCCCTGAGTTCAAACACCGCTCACGATCTGCAGAAAAAGCACTGGCAGTCAAGGCAATAATCGGGACTGGCTCACGGTGTTGCGCCTGTTCCCACTCACGAATCTGTGCTGTGGCACCGTAGCCATCGAGCACCGGCATGTGTACGTCCATCAAAATGGCATCGATCTGCTCGGCTTCGGCCATAAAGCGCTCCACACCAAGCTGACCGTTCATAGCGGTAACTACACTCACCCCGCGATCATGGAGCAGTGTGGTCATGACGGCTTGATTCATCTCATGATCATCGACCAGCAGCACCCGTCCTGTTAAGCGGGATACGCAAGTCACCGCAGCAGTCGAAGCGGTTCCAAGCGCTGGCACGCTGGCGCGGCCACTGTCGGTTTTATTGCGCTTTAGAGGGACGCGAAACCAAAAACGGGATCCGTGGCCGAAGGTGCTGTCCACGCCAACCTCACCGCCCATAGCTTGGGCTAAATTGCGCACAATCGATAACCCCAAACCGGTACCGCTAAACCGGCGGGTCGAGGAATCGTCCACCTGTGTGAACGGTTGAAACAGCAAGGCTTGGTGTTCGGAGCTAATACCCATTCCGGTATCGGTAACGGCAAATTCCAATAGATCGTGCTGCTCTTGTGACTCCACGACACGCGCTTGAAGTTGTATGCCACCCTCGGTGGTGAATTTCAGGGCATTGCTCATCAAATTGTTAAGCATTTGCTTGAGCCGATGCGCATCCCCGCGATAACCGGAAGGATGAAAAGGTGCAGTGTCAACGGTCAGTTGCAAGCGCTTATCTTGGGCTGGACTGCTAAACAGGGCATGGGTCTCATGGAGGAGGGCGGCCAGATCGACTCGGCCAGACTCTAAGGTTAATTTGCCGGCTTCGATTTTTGATAAATCCAGAATATCGTTGAGCAATGTCAATAAAGTCTGCCCAGACTGCAAAATAGTCCGCGCACAGTCTTGGGTTTGAGCGGGGCTGTGAGTGCCAGAAAGCAACAGTTGCGCCATGCCGAGAATGCCATTCATCGGAGTGCGCAGTTCATGGCTCATGGTGGCCAAAAACCGACTTTTCGCCACATTGGCGGCCTCAGCAGCGAGTTTGGCCTGTAATAATTCGGCTTCAGTCTGCTGGTGTGCGTTCAGCAGATCGTTTAAATGTTGCTCGCGCTCGGCAAGACGGTGTTCTACCGATCGGTCGATTAACAACACCACCGCTTGATCACAGTCTCCCCAATCTTCATGCAAACGGTAGCCGTACAAGCCAAACGGTGTCAGCGAGCCCTTAGCGTTGCGCAGGGTGACTTGCATGCCTTGGGGCGGTTTAACCGCTGGGCTGTGCAGTGCGGTGAGTATTTCAGCCAAACGCTGATCTTGGGCATTGCTTAACAGGCGAAACAGCGAATAAGGGCGATACTGAGCGGAAGGGGATAGATCAAGCTGTTCATAGGCGGCAACATTGGCTTCTTGGATCACGCCTTGACTATCCACCACTAAGGCCGGTAAAGGCAACTGGTTAAACAAGGTGGCATAGTAACGATGAGCATGATCGGCCTGAGCACGGCTGTGCATCAGCTCTTGATTTTGCAATTCCAATTCGGCTTGGTAAATATGCAGCTCTTCCATCAAGCGGTTGAAATCCCCTTGGACAGCGCTAGGGAGTTCAGGCAGTTGCGTCTCGCCACGCTGTAATGCGCTTTCAGCACGGCGGCGTAATTCTTCTAATCGATCAGTCATGGCAACTGTTGGGGTAAATTTTATTTGTGTCGAGCATACTATACAGTAACATATCGAATGGGTTTAGAGGCAAGTTGACGCTATACCACTGTACGGTGTGCATTCTGCGTCTATTATCTGCAATCACTAGAGATTCATGTTGGCCTGCGCCTAGCGAATTATGGTAGTCCTAAATATGGTAGTGACACGTTATTCAGCGGCGACAGACAAGGTTTGATTGTAATGGTGAACGAAATACCAAATCGCGCCAATGTGGTTTTCGAGCGTCTTTGAAAACGACAGGGCTTTTCTGACTAAACGAGACACTCGTTCGTACCATAGAGGGATAGTTTTCTATGGTTTTAGGAACGGTTCACCTCGTAGAACTGATTGGGTTAGACTCAATCTGCTGTTTAATATGTTCCATATAGCCGTTCGCCTTGATTACCGGACTCCTGTTGAACCCGTGTAGGTCGTGCCCCGGACGTGCCCGACGACCCGCCTATGATGTCGGGCAACGCTGCGCTTTTGCCCGACCTACCGCTCGCTGTTGTCCGGTAATCCGCTTGAATGGCTATAATGTCCATGTTTGACCCGATCCCTTAAAAAAGTTGACTGGTTCGACTAGGATAAACCAGTCTAGCGTGTTACGGCGAGCCTGCAAACTGGGTAAGCTGGCACCTGAAGTGCTCGGCTGTGCAGATGTGTGCGCTGCTACACTGAAACCAAACCCTTACTGAAACTTTATGACCCCTTTGCCACTGTATTTAACCACAGACTATCCTTGCAGTTATCTGCCTAAACGTCAGGCGCGCAACTTGGTTGCCGACCCGCAGCAGATCAACCAAAACCAATACCAATCCCTATTATTACAGGGGTTTCGGCGCAGCGGCGAGCATGTGTATCGTCCGCATTGTCATCACTGTCAAGCCTGTCAATCGCTACGAGTCCACAGCCGTAATTTCCGTCCCTCACGCGCCCAACGTCGCGTTGAGCAGCGTAACCGTGATCTGCAATTACACTGGCGTCCTATGGCTCAGGACAGCGAGCATTTCGACCTGTTTCAGCGGTATACTCACTACCGGCACCCACAGGGGGGTATGGATGCCATCAGTGCGGACGATTTTTTTGCTTTTACTACCAGCAGATGGTGCCACAGTAGATTATGGGAACTGCGTGATGGCAGTAACCGTCTAGTATGCGGCGCGGTGATTGATCATTTAAACGATGGGTTTTCGGCGGTTTACTCTTATTTTGAACCTTTAGCATCACAACGCAGTCTGGGAACCTTAATCATTTTCCACCAGCTATGGCAGGCTAAACGTCAGGAGCTGCCGTGGGTGTATTTAGGCTATTACATTGAAGACTGTCGCAAAATGGCGTACAAGGCTCGATTTAAGCCCCATCAGCGGTTTATAGCCGGTCAATGGCAGGAGCAAAATTGACTTGTACCTTGCGGCGTTTTGTTTTAATTTGGTGAGTTATTTATAATTGGAGTGGACTTATGGCAAAAGAAGATCAAATTGAAATGGAAGGCACGGTGCTTGATACCTTGCCCAACACCATGTTCCGTGTCGAACTAGAAAACGGCCACGTCGTGACCGCGCATATTTCCGGTCGGATGCGTAAGCACTACATCCGCATCCTAACCGGTGATAAGGTTAAAGTTGAATTAACCCCTTATGATCTGAGCAAAGGCAGAATCACCTACCGCAACCGCTGATCAGCCTTACTCTATTGAAGCGACGCTTTCCCTTTCAGCCTTATTGAATTCAAAGCTGAGTTCATCCCCGCACACATCGATCAGCACATGACCGCCATTGACCAAGCGGCCAAACAGTAGGTCTTCGGCTAGGGGTTTTTTGATGTTCTCTTGAATCACGCGGTTCATGGGACGCGCCCCCATTTTGCGATCATAGCCGCGCACCGCCAACCACTGTTTGGCAACGGGCGTGACTTCCATCACCACGCCTTTAGGTTCAAGCTGAGCCTCTAGCTCGATTAAAAACTTATCAACCACATGATCCAAGGTGCGTGGATCGAGCGGTTGAAATTGCACAATCGCATCCAGACGGTTACGAAACTCAGGAGCGAACAACTGCTTAATCACCTCCATACCATCGCTGGTATGATCCTGCGTCGCAAAACCGATGGAGGGCCGATCCATCTGCTGAGCACCGGCGTTGGTGGTCATGACAATAATTACATTGCGAAAATCCGCCTTACGGCCATTGTTGTCGGTCAATGTGCCGTGATCCATGACTTGCAACAGCAGATTGAACACATCGGGATGGGCTTTTTCAATTTCATCCAGCAACAACACGGCATGAGGATGTTTCAGCACGGCGTCAGTGAGTAAGCCCCCTTGGTCAAAGCCCACATAGCCAGGCGGCGCGCCGATAAGCCGCGAGACGGTATGGCGCTCCATGTATTCCGACATATCAAAGCGAATCAGTTCAATGCTCATGACCTTAGCCAACTGGCGAGTGACTTCGGTCTTACCCACACCCGTCGGTCCGGCAAATAAAAATGAACCAATGGGTTTTTGTTCATTACCCAAACCGGCTCTAGACATTTTGATTGCTGTGGCTAGGGTATCAATGGCGAGGTCTTGCCCAAACACGACCAGTTTGAGATCACGGTCAAGGGTTTTCAGGGTATCTTTATCGGAAGATGACACGCTTTTCGGTGGGATACGCGCAATTTTGGCGACAATGCTTTCAATTTCCATCGGGCCGATGGTCTTTTTACGCCGTGACACGGGTAAGAGGCGCTGATTGGCTCCCGCCTCATCGATGACATCAATGGCCTTGTCAGGCAAATGGCGATCGTTAATATAACGTGCCGACAGCTCAGCCGCTGCCCGCAATGCCTTGAGGGTGTATTTCACCCGATGATGGTCTTCAAATCGGTCTTTCAGACCCCGTAAAATACGGTAGGTATCATCAATCGAAGGTTCGCTGATGTCAATTTTTTGGAAACGCCGAGCCAGTGCGCGGTCTTTCTCAAAAATGCCTCGGTATTCTTGATACGTTGTGGAGCCGATACATTTAAGCTCACCCGACGCCAACACCGGTTTGATCAAATTCGACGCATCCATAACCCCACCCGATGCCGAGCCTGCCCCGATCAGCGTATGAATTTCATCGATGAACAACACGGCCTGCGGTTCTTTTTTTAACTGTGCAAGCACGGATTTAAGACGCTTTTCAAAATCACCGCGATATTTCGTACCCGCAACCAGTGACCCTAGATCCAAGGCATAAATAACGGCTTTCTCTAATACATCGGGAACATCCCCATCAACGATTTTTTTTGCCAAACCCTCGGCAATGGCAGTTTTACCGACGCCGGCCTCGCCGACAAATAAAGGATTATTTTTGCGCCGCCGACAAAGAATTTGAATGGTGCGCTCGACCTCATGTTGACGGCCAATCAAGGGATCAATCCGGCCTTGACGGGCCATTTCGTTAAGATTCGTCGCGTAGTTATCTAAGGGTTGTGTGTTGCCCTGTTCAGCCGCAGCAGCGTCTTCATGACCGCTAGCGGCAGAGGGTTCTTTGTCGTCGGCCATCCTAGAGATGCCATGCGAAATGTAATTGACTGCATCCAAACGGTTGATATTTTGCTGCTTGAGCAGATAGACGGCTTGGGATTCTTGCTCGCCAAAGATGGCCACCAGCACATTGGCTCCGGTTACTTCACGACTGCCAGAGGACTGCACATGCAACACAGCCCGTTGTAAGACTCGCTGGAATCCTAAAGTCGGCTGAGTTTCACGCGGATCATCAGGACCGAGCACCGGAGTGCTGTCAAGAATAAAGGCCCGCAAATCGTGTTTCAGTTTATCGACATCGGAACCACACGCTTTCAGCACTTCAGTCGCGGACGGATTATCCAGCAAAGCCAGTAGTAAATGCTCAACCGTCATAAATTCATGGCGGCGTTTACGGGCCTCACGAAATGCAAAGTTGATCGAAAATTCCAAATCCTTGCTCAGCATTGCTCAATAACCTCTTAAGTGATGTGCGGTTCAGACCTCTTCCATAGTACACATCAGCGGATGCTGATGCTCACGGGAATACTCATTCACTTGGGTCACTTTAGTCTCAGCAATATCCCGGGTGAATATGCCGCAAACGCCCTGCCCGCGCGTGTGAATGTGCAGCATAATTTGAGTGGCTTTATCCCGATTCATCCCGAAAAACAGTTCCAGTATATGCACCACGAACTCCATCGGTGTGTAATCATCGTTATTCAAAATAACCTTATACATCCGTGGCGGTTTCAGCTTAGGACGTGCGGTATCGACCAATACACCTTGGTCACGATCATCTTCAAACGGCTTCATAACACATCGGTCAGTGAAATGGGTTCACAGTATAGGTTCTAGATCCAGACCCTAAGATAACACGGCGGCGTGCAGCAAAAAACCCGACAGCCAAATGGCTATCGGGTTCCTTATAGCAAACAACCGGCTTGGAAACAAACACTCAGAGCCGGTTAAAATTGCGCCTCTTCCGTCGAACCGGTCAACGCAGTCACTGATGAAGAGCCACTGGTAATGGTTTGCGTCACCGTGTCGAAATAGCCCGTACCGACTTCGCGCTGGTGCTTAACGGCAGTGAAGCCCTGATCCGCAGCGGCAAATTCCGCTTCTTGCAACTCTACAAAGGCCGCCATTTGCCGTTCTTTATACCCTTTGGCGAGAGTGAACATGCCATAGTTGAGCGAATGGAAACCGGCCAAAGTGATGAACTGGAATTTATACCCCATAGCGCCGAGTTCGCGTTGGAATTTAGCGATACTGGCGTCATCCAGATTTTTACGCCAGTTGAACGAAGGTGAGCAGTTATAGGCCAGCAGTTTGCCAGGATAGACTTTATGCACAGCCTCAGCGAAGGTTTTGGCCTGCTCCAGATCCGGCACCGAGGTTTCACACCAGACCAAATCCGCCACCGCCGCATAGGAAATCGCCCGATCAATGGCCTGCTCCAAACCGGCATTGACCCGATAGAAACCTTCCGCAGTGCGCTCACCCTTAATAATGAAGCGGTGATCGTGCTCATCGGCGTCGGAGGTCAACAAATTAGCCGCATCGGCATCGGTGCGCGCAATCACTAAGGTGGGCACACCCATAACATCAGCCGCTAAACGCGCAGCGACTAATTTCTGCACCGCCTCGCGCGTGGGCACCAACACTTTACCGCCCATGTGGCCACATTTTTTCGCTGAGGCCAATTGGTCTTCAAAATGCACCCCAGAGGCGCCTGCTTCAATCATGGCTTTCATGAGTTCAAACGCATTGAGCACGCCGCCAAAACCGGCTTCAGCATCAGCGACAATCGGCTGGAACCAATCCACGCCATCATTGCCCTCGGCATGATGCAGTTGATCAGCACGCTGCAGGGTATTGTTGATCCGCCGGACGACTTCCGGCACCGAGTTCACCGCATACAAGGACTGATCAGGATACATTTGCAAGGAGGTATTCGCATCACCGGCCACCTGCCAGCCAGAGAGGTAAATCGCCTTGAGACCGGCTTTGACTTGCTGCATTGCTTGGTTGCCGGTCAACGCTCCTAAGGCGTTCACAAAGGGTTCGGTATGTAAATAATCCCAAAGTTTACGCGCCCCTTTATTGGCCAAGGTGTATTCGATTTCGGCGGTTCCGCGTAGGCGCACGACTTCTGAGGCTTCATAAGGACGATGCACTCCTTTCCAGCGCGGATTTTCGGCCCAATCTTTTTGCAACTGTTCAGTACTTAAGTGCGGCATTTATGCTCTCCAGGGACAATGGTAGTTAAGTGCTTTTCACAATGTGAAACTCAGTTCACATAGAGAAATGTCCTGTTATTCTATGTCGCACAGCAACATTTGACAATACCTGACAAGAACACTTAACAATTCATTGCCAACGCCACTGCCCTTGCTGCAACAGACCGACCCCGACACCTTGACCGAAGTGCAACAGCAAGCGATCCGTCCAGCGTAAGCGCCGAGTAAAATCGACTAAGCGCTCCTGACCAATCAGTTCTTCGGCGACATAACGGGTACTGCCCAGACCATCAATCAGCCCTAATTCCAGACTGCGCTCACCCGTCCAGACCAAGCCACTGAACAATTCTGGGTCATTCTGCAAACGCTCACCGCGCCCGCGCTGCACGGCCTCAATAAACTGCTGATGCACCTCGTCCAGCAAGGCTTGAAAAAATTCGGTTTGTTCAGGGTCTTCTGGAGAAAAGGGATCGAGCAAGGCTTTATTGTCACCAGCCGCATACAAACGCCGCTCGATGCCGAGTTTTTCTAGGGTATCCACAAAACCAAACCCACCAGCAATCACCCCAATCGAACCGACTAAGCTCGCTGGACTGGCATAGATTTCCTGAGCCGCCGCCGCGACATAATAGGCACCCGATGTACCCACATCGGTAATCACTGCATATAAAGGTATCGTTGGATGTTGCTCACGCAGGCGCAGCATTTCTTCAAACACCAAATTGGCCTGCACCGGACTGCCACCGGGGCTGTTAATGCGTAAAATGACCCCAGCCGTCTGTTGGTCTTGAAAGGCGGCACGCAATCCAGTCACTAAATTATCAGCATTCGCTTCAGCATCATCGGTGATGCTGCCAGTCAAATTAACGATCGCAGTATGCGGGGGTTGTTTGCCGAAGTCGCTCAACCATTGACGCCCCTCCAGCCCGATCCATAGCAAAGCAATCAGGTACAGCATCACTAATGATTTAAAGAAAATACCCCAACGACGGGCACGGCGCTTTTCAACCAAGGCATCGGTGGCGAGCTTTGTCACCAGCTCCCTGGCCCATTGTTCGCTGCCCGGTGAATGAGAGTGTGTCGGTGGATTCTGAGTCCACGGATCAGAGTTTGGCGAGGAGTGCTCGACCGAGGTTTCATGGGTGCTCATAACAACACGTCCAAAAGTTATGCAGAAAATGGGATTATAGCGATTTGTGTTGACCTACGGACAGCAACGCTGCGCAATGATCATCCCCAAGCAATATCATACGGCAATGTCTCGCTACCATTAATTTTGGTGCCAAAATATTAAAAGCACTGCTTTTTATCTCGTTCCCACGCTTCTGCGTGATTTTTATTCCGCCCAATTATCCAGCCGCAGCCCAGGCAACCGACTTTTGGCCACACCATACGCTAACTCTGCAGCCACCACACTGGAAATGCCAATGTCGCCCAGTTGATAACGGTGAAAATGCGCTAGCACTTTGGGTGGCCGGACATTAATGATGTATATGCAAATATTGG
>PWUP01000294.1 GCA_003562535.1 Gammaproteobacteria bacterium
ATCCGGCCTCGCGCGACCTGCTTCGGCAGTCCACCCAAATGCGTGCGATTTTTCATGACTGATTTTTGGTAGTGTGTAAATTGCTTTTGTTTAGCGTGATGAACGATTTAGCTGGACATTTTTTGTTGAATATATTTTGCTGTGGGCATGAAAAAAGCGATAAGAATGCCCGACATGCAGGAACAGCACTTGCTCAATGGAGTAAAGGTGCGTTTGATAAGCGATGCTGAGCGGCTGTGTTACGACCAGTATCTTGATAAGCAACACTATTTGAAAAGCGGCACGCTGGTAGGCGAGCAGCTGCGCTACGTGGCCGAGAGCGATGGGAGATGGCTTGCGCTGTTGAGTTGGAGCGCAGGCAGTTATCATCTGGCTGATCGTGATGCGTGGATTGGCTGGAGTATGGATCAGCGAAGTCGTCGGCTTCCCTTTGTGGTAAACAACAGCCGGTTTCTGATTCTCGATGACGTTGCTTGCCCTAACCTTGCCAGCCGGGTAATGAAGTTGTGCCTTGCTCGTCTCAGTGCTGACTGGTCACTGGCTTATGGCCATGAAGTTCTGGTTGCCGAGAGCTTTGTCGATCCACAGCTGTTTCGCGGGACAGCCTACATAGCAAGCGGCTGGGAACAATTGGGTCAAACTCAAGGCTATAGCCGTGTCCGGCGCGAGTATTATACCGAGCACAACAGCCCGAAGCATCTTTACGTGCGAGCACTGCGGCGCAATGCATGTGCGCTTCTGTGTGCCGATCAGATGCCCGAGCCATGGAGCAGTGCTGAATTGCAGCCAAAAGTTCGCTGCCGTACGAACGTGCCGGAACTCAAGACGGTTCGCGGTCATTTTGAAAGCATTGCAGACTTTCGCACGGGAACGAACTGGAGCTACACGATTTCAGGACTTCTTACGTTGGTGTTTTGCGCAACACTTTCGGGGGTAAGCCTAGGGCAGCGCGATCTGGCCGAATATGCGCAGGATTTGAGCCAGGGTCAGTTGCGATCCCTAGGTTTCCGGCGCAATCGTAAGAGCGGTCGCATTCCCTATCCAAAAGAAACAACCTTTTTCAGGCTGTTGAATAACATTGATCCGTCTAGGTTGCAGCAGGCATTGCTCACCTGCCTCGAATCGTTACTTGGCCACGAAGAGGGAACGGCAACGATCATCATCGATGGCAAGGCCTTGAGAAGTTCGCAGGGCGTTCAGATCGTCAGCGCATTCAGCGGAGAGACAGGCCGCTGGCTGGGCTCGGAGATGGTCGAGGACAAATCCAATGAGATTCCTGCTGCGCGCCTTCTGCTTGAGCGCTGTAATGTGGATGGGGCTATGGTTTTGACAGATGCCCTTCATACCCAGACCTTGACAGCCAGGGAGATCGTCCAAGACTGCGGCGGGGACTATCTGATGACCGTCAAGGCGAACCAGAAAGGAATCCTGGAAAATCTACAGAACATTCACAGCGCCCATAAAACGGGCGCTTTCCCCCCCTCAGATGGACACGTTACAACGAGTTGAACTCAACTGCGGCAGAGTCGAGGCCCGCGCCATTGATGCCTTTGATGTTTGCTCCGAGCAGGTTTGCTTCCCTTATGCAAACAAGGCCGCCATGCTCATGCAGCGAACCGATCCATGCAAAGATCCGAAAAACGATGGCGTCGTCTTCCTGCTTTCAAGTCGCTCCGGGCTCAGTGCCGACGCATTGCTCAAACTCAAACGGGGCTACTGGGATATAGAGAACGGTGCCCATCAACGACTCGATGGCTCGCGGCTCCAGGAAGACAAAAGCCGGGTCAGGAACCGAAAAGCGGCGACCAATCTCGCCCTCTTTCGCAGAGCTGCCCTTTCGATGGCCCGCCACTGGATCGCTAAGCAAGCAGATCCAAGACGAGCAACAACCAATGGATTTCTTGGTACCATGGCCCTACACAAGTCAGAACTCGCATTCCGCGTGGCCCTATCAAAGAAACCATCTTGGTTGCCCTGACTCCGTCCTGCCCCTGACCTCATCTGATCGATGTCCTCTTTTGCGTGGACTTGGCCGAGAACTGCCTTGAAACTAACCGTATCGTGTCCTTTGCCGTAAATTACCCAGACAACTGTTCATGACAAGCTTATCGAGATAGCTAATTCGTGCTGTTTCATGACAAATTCCGCTCTATACCGGCCGCGACTTTCCTGAATCACCGGCGTAGAGTGGCCCATGCTCACAAAAAAATCAGTCATGCCCCGAGATCCACGTCTTTGAAATTATGGTTTTACACGGCGTGTTTTGATGGTATAGTTTTGCCCATTAATAAAGGGATTTTCGACATGCAGGATAAATACATCAATTTCTTTACGGATTTCGGTTTCAAGAAGCTGTTTGGCTCGGAGCCGAACAAGGATCTTCTGATCGATTTTCTCAATGAACTGCTTAAAGGTCGTGAAGAGCCGATCAAGACGCTCTCGTTCAAGCAGAATGAGCATCTGGGTGTTTCCGAGGTCGATCGCAAGGCCATCTTTGATTTGTATTGCGAGAGTGAGACGGGCGAGAAATTCATCGTCGAACTCCAGAAGGCCAAGCAGAAATTCTTCAAGGATAGGAGCCTCTTTTATGCCACCTTCCCGATTCAGGAACAGGCTCAGCGTGGAGAGTGGGACTTCAGCCTAAAGGCCGTCTATACCATCGGCATCCTGGATTTTGTGTTCGACGACGACAAAGACGACGACAAATTCCTTTATGATGTGAAGCTGACCGAGCAGGAGACTGGCGACGTCTTCAGCGACAAACTAAACTTCATTTACCTGGAGATGCCCAAGTTCAACAAGACCGAAGAAGAGCTTGAAACGCATTTTGACAAATGGCTCTTTGCTATCAAGAACCTGTATCGGCTGGATAAGATCCCTGGCAAGTTGCAGGAAAAGGTATTTGAGCGTTTTTTCGAAATAGCCGAAATAGCCCGCATGGCACCCGAGGAGCGCTCCACTTATGAAAACAGCCTCAAATACTATCGCGACATGAAAAATGTCATCGATACCGCCAAAGGCGAAGGCTGGGAGGAAGGCCGTGCGGAAGGCCGCGAGGAAGGCCGCGAGGAAGGCCGCGAGGAAGGCCATGAGGAAGGCCGCACGGAAGGTGAGATAAAAGCACTAATCAAAATTCTTGAGAAGCGTTTTGGGGTGGTTCCTGAGTCCATTCGAAAAGTTGTTTTGGCCAGTACGGCGGAAGTGCTTGAATCGTGGATTGATACCGCGCTCGATGCAGAGAGCATTGATCAGGTGTTCAATGGCTAACGTCCAAAGTCTTCTCCACGACCTCGCCTACGTCTACGACACCCTCAGAGTACGAACGGGGACGTTCTAGGTAAGTACGAACGGGGACGTTCTAGGTAAGTTACTATGCAGCAGGCAATCGTGATGTAATTGGCGCCACGGACGGGCTGTGGGGGCTCGACTATCGACATTTGGTCTATGAACAGCGTGGCGGATGGGAACAGCTTCGGTCTTCGCGCTCTCTTTCTGCATGAGCGACGAATCCATACACAACCCGCCTACATCCAAGCAGCAACTTGCCGACATCAGCGATGCCGCCACCCTGCGCCGACTACTCCGCCTCGCCGTGCAGGCCG
>PWUP01000164.1 GCA_003562535.1 Gammaproteobacteria bacterium
AAAGCCAGCGTCTGGCCGCCGAACGGCGCGCCTTGCAGCAGGATAAATTGGCCGCCCTGGGTCTGGTGGCCAGTTCGGTGGCCCACGAAGTCAAAAATCCCCTGTCGTCGATTCGCACCCTAGCGACCCTCATGGCCGAGGAACTCGGCACCGATACCCCCCATGCCGAAGACTTACGCCATATCATCAGCGAATTAGATCGTTTGGCTTTGAACGTCAAACAATTATTGCAGTTTGCCCGACCCAGCAATGGCGATGAAATCGGTGTGGATTTGGCCGAGGTTCTGAGTGGTATGGCGCGTATTCTGCGGCATTTAGCCACGCATCAAGGAGTAAACTTAGAGATACCAATACCCCAAGCCTTGCCACGATTGCGGATGCCGGCGGGAGTGTTACGCGAGATTTTATTCAATCTGTTGAACAATGCTATCGAAGCGGCGCACAGCCAAGTGACCGTGTACTGCTATCGCGATGACACGGCGGTGGTCATCGAGCTATCCGATGACGGCCCAGGTATTCCCGAGTCGGTAGGTACGCAGTTATTCCAGCCTTTTGTCACCAGCCGTACTGATGGGACTGGACTGGGTTTATATCTGGTCGGACGCCACGTACAGGACTGGGGCGGGCAGATTGACTACCAGAGTATGTCGCCCCAAGGTACGCAATTTCGCTTACGCTTGCCGTTGTGGGCAGACTGTGATTCATAGTCATTGCCCAAAATCCGTCTTGCGCAATCGTTTACTGAGCACCTGCATCACTTTGCCGGCTTGCACATCGCCGCGCCGCTGCGCCGCCGCGATGCCCGACTCATAAGCCTGCAACGCCTGCTCAGGCTGCTGCAACGCCGTGAGTGCTTGACCGAGCAGTTGCCACGCTGCCGAATAATCGGGGTTATGCGTGACCGCTTGGCGCAGATGCTCAAAAGCCTGCTGAGCCTGATCGGCCTTGAAATACGCCTGACCAAGCCCAAAGCGCAGTAAGGCATTATCTTGACCTTGGGCTAATAAGTGTTCCAAACGGGTAATCGCATCCATTAGTGCCTCTATTTCTCGCTAAGCAGTAAACGGCTTATACTGATTGTTGGTTTAGTTCACACGCCTCGCTTGTGGGTTCCCCCATGTACGCTGCCTATTTTGGTTTACATCATCGACCGTTTGCCATTACCCCTGACCCAGAGTATCTGTATCTCAGCCCCAGTCACCAAGAAGCCTTAGCCCATTTGCTCTATGGCATCGACGAGGACGGCGGCTTTGTGCAACTCACCGGGGAAATCGGCACCGGAAAAACCACACTGATTCGTGCGGTGCTGGCGCAACCTTGGGAGGATGTCGATATCGCCCTGTGTCTCAATCCCCGCCAATCCTCTGCGGAATTTGTCGCCACCTTATGCGATGAGCTGGGCGTGCCCCGTCCGGCTGATGAACAACGGATCAAACCCCTGGTTGATGCGCTCAACCAGCATTTACTGGCCACCCACGCACAAGGGCGGCGCACCGTTGTGATTATGGATGAAGCCCAGGCGCTGAGTACCGAGGTGCTCGAACAGGTGCGGTTGCTGACCAACCTAGAAACCCACCGGCACAAATTATTACGTATGATTGTGGTCGGCCAACCGGAATTGCGCCACACTTTAAACCGTCCTGACCTGCGGCAGCTTGCTCAGCGCATTACCGCCCGCTACCACCTAGCCCCGCTGCAACGGACTCAAACCGCCGAGTATATCGGCCATCGGCTGATGGTCGCTGGTGGCCGACCGGAACTGTTTACCCCAACGGCGTGCCGATTGATTCATCGCCACAGCGGCGGTATTCCCCGATTGATTAATCTGTTCTGTGACCGCGCCTTACTTGGGGCGTACAGTCAACAGCGCACCCAGGTCGATCGGCGCATTGCCCGCCGCGCCATCCGCGAGGTGCTGTATGGCGATGCGGGCAAATTACAGCGCGGGGTAGCGATCGGTCTAGTCACCGCAGGGGGGCTAGCTATTCTGATAGGCTTGAGCCTGCCTTATCTGCCCGCGCTGTGGTCTACTGAATCGAGTGAACCCGTGAATGATCGGCCAGAGCCTGTCATCCGCACTGAGCCAGTACCGATCCCGCCTCAGTCTGTGGACGACGAACTCGTTGCCCTCGATCCGCATCAGGGCTTAGTTCGTTTACTGCAACACTGGCAACTCGATCCTAGATGGGCTGAGACTAGGGATGTCTGTACCGCCATTGAGGGCCAGGGGCTGCGCTGTGTGTCAGGGCGCATAGACTGGCGGGAACTGCTGTACTATAACCGCCCCGCCCTGTTGACACTGCGCGACCGCAACGGCGCTGATCGGCAGGTCTTATTACACGCCGTGCAGGACGACTCCACTCTGGTGCTGCACGGCATAACCCAAACGCTGGATCTGACTCAACTGCAGCAGCGCTGGACGGGTGAATTCTTGCTCTTTTGGCAACCCCCGATCGCTGCGGAGTTGCTCCGCTTGGGTGATGAAGGGCAAGCGGTAAGCTGGTTACGTCAACACTTAGCACGGATTGATGGCGTGTATCGCACCGACCCGTCCAACTCATTTGACGCCGAGCTGGAACAACAAGTACGGCGTTTCCAAGAGCAGCATGGGCTGAGTGTGGATGGCTTGGTGGGCACTCAGACTTTACTGGTTTTAACGGGCTTAGCCCCCGAACCCCATACACCCACCCTGACAACGCATCATTGAGGGAATGACACCGGTTATGTCTTATATTCTTGAGGCTTTGAAAAAGGCAGAGCGCAGTCGCCAACCGTATCACGACCCTAAACAGCGCTGGTTATTGGGCACGACAAGCCATGCCCCTACCGAAAGCAATGCAGGGTACCGGATCGGCTTACTGATCGCCCTGCTGGCCAATGGGATCATACTGGGTGGGCTGCTACTCCATCAGACCGGCTTAATGATTTGGCCGCCGCACACTGATGATACGGCGACCCAAGTGACTCCACTGACTGTGCGACAGGACGCTACGAGCCAGCGCTTAGTATTGGCCGATCAACCCTTGGCAATCAGCGAACCCGTGGCAATTAACCAACTGCCGACTGAGTTACGCCAGCGATTTAGCGCACTGAATCTGGATGTGCATGTTTATGGTGAGCGCAGTGAGCAGCGTTTTGTGGTGATCAATGCACAGCGTTACCGTGTCGGCGACTGGTTGGCTGAAGGACCGTTGTTGGAAGCGATTGTGCCGCAAGGCGTGATTCTCAGCTACGGTGACGCACGATTTTGGCTAGACTCTCTGTAAGTCGTGCTTAGACGTGCCCAACAGCCTGTCGGCTAGCCTATGTCGGGCATTTTTACTCGTTCCCCCGCGCGACGGGGTATTTACCCCGTCGCAACGTTTAATCGTGCACCCTGCGGAGATCGATATGGATGCCGGTGCATGGCATGATTATGCAGCATGTAGCGGTTTGATCCGATCCACGTCTTCCGCTGGTTATACAGCTGACTCGTGCTCAACATCCCAGCCTGGGAAAACCAGTACCGCAGGGTGACACCGCAACGCTTTGGCTAGTACCTTTGCGCGGTCAACGCCAAGACGAATACGATCATTTTCTACAGCAGAGATGGTGGACTGAG
>PWUP01000121.1 GCA_003562535.1 Gammaproteobacteria bacterium
GCGAAACCCGCCAGTCCCGCATGCCGGTCTATGACGACAGTCGCGATAATATTGTCGGCATACTCCATACCCGCGATCTCTTGGCCATTGACCCCATACAGGGTTTGCCGGACGATGAGCAATGCCCGCTACGCAGCATTCTGCGTAAGCCGTATTTCGTCCCCGAAACCAAATCCGCTTCTGAGTTATTGAGCGATTTCCGCAGTCGCAAACGCTCCTTCGCCCTAGTGGTTGATGAGTATGGTGGCGTGACCGGGGTCATTACCATGAGCGACCTGCTGGAGGCGATTTTCGGTGATATTCCCACTCCCTCAGATGAAGGCGATACAACGCAAATTAATGAGTTGCCGAATAATCGCTTCACTCTGCCCGGTGCGACGACTATTGAGGATTTTAATGCCTATTTTAAAACGGATTTCGCCGTTGACGATGTCAACACCCTTGGCGGTCTGGTACTGCACCACTTCGGTGAACTGCCTAATGAAGGCGATAGTGTGGAAATCGGTACCTATCTGTTCTGGGCGCAGCGCATTGAAGCCAACCGCATTGCTGAAGTGATGTTGGAACCCATTGCACCGGTTTCCCCAGAAGAAGTCGCTGAGGCAGAGGCCAACACGCCAACACAACCGCCGGATAGTACGGCAACTCATGCCGACCAGCCAGAGAGGAGTTCATAAGTATGGAAATTTTTCTTTATTTTGGATTGATTCTTTTATTTCTTATTTTTGAAGGCTTTTTCTCCGGGTCAGAGATCGGTATCGTCAGTGCTGATCGCATGAAACTGCGCCACGATGCGGCCAAAGGCTCCAAGGGCGCCAGACTGGCGCTGAAAATGCTTAAAAAACCCGAGTGGTTGCTCTCCACTACCCTGGTCGGCACCAATATTTTCATTGTGGCCAATACCACACTGATCACCGCGCTGATGGTGATCTTGTTTGGTGAACAATACAGTTGGCTGGCCGTCGCTATCGCCGCACCACTGATCTGGATTTTCGGTGAAATCGTCCCTAAAAGCGTGTTCCAGCAGCGGGCGAATGTCATCACTCCCTATTCGATCTTCGTGATACGGTTTTTTTCCATCGTCTTCTATCCCATTCTGTTTGTATGCAGCGGGATTACTCGGCTATTGGTTGTTGCTGTGGGAGGCGGCAGCGAGCGTAACCCGTTTACCCTGCGCGAAGAAATTGTCAGCATGTTCAAAATGCCCTCCGTTTCTAAAGGCGATATCGAACCGATTGAGACGGAAATGATTCGCCGCATGTTTAACTTCACCGAAACTACGGTCGGTGAAGCCATGCGACCGCTGATTGAGGTCACAGCCATTGACAAACTGGCGACGTGCGGCGATGCACGACGCTTGGCTACCGAAACCTCCCATATACGCTTACCCGTTTATGAGGAGCGCGTGGATCGGATTATCGGCATGCTGCATGTACTGGATCTGCTCGGGGAACCGGATGAACGCCCGATCACCGATTTCATGCGTGACGCTCAGTATGTCCCCACTAGCCAAGGCGTGCGGGAACTGTTAATGCAATTGCGTAAAGCCGGTGAAGTGGTCGCCGTAGTGGTTGATGAGTTTGGAGCTGCAGAAGGGATTATTGCGGTCGAAGACATTGTCGAAGAGGTGGTCGAGGATTTAAGCGATGAATACGACACCAAAGACAGTTCAAAACTCACCTTACACAAGCTCGACGACTGTGATTATGTGCTCAGTGGGCGTGCTGAAATTGAATGGATTATGGCGAAATTTGACATCGATCTGCCCGATGGGGATTACACCACCATTGCCGGATTGATTCTGGATAAAACCCGCAGCATTCCCCGTGAAGGCACCAGTATCCATGTCAACACTATCATCCTCACGGTACATCGCAGTTCAGCCCGCGCCATCCGCGAAGTCCGCATCCGTTGGGGCAAGCAAGCACGGGCGTTGATTAAAGAAGCCGCCGAGCAGGAGCAAAGCGGATAAGATTTTGAGTAGTCACTAGTCCCCTCTCTCCCATTTATGGGGGAGAGGGTTCAAACGGTTATAACGTGATGTCCAAAGCTTCCAGTAACTCCTGCGGAGGGCAGTCGGCATACACCCCCAAGTGCGGGTGATCCGGCTCCATACCGCGCAAAAACAGATAAAACACACCGCCAAAGTGGTGGGTGTACTGGTAATCGGGTACGCGCAGACGCAAATAACGGTGTAAGGCTACGGTGTAAATTAAATATTGCACATAATAGGCGGAATCCGCCATTGTGCTGGCTAAAGCGTCGGGGTGATAATCATCAATCCGCTGTCCCAGCCAGTTAGATTTATAGTCCAACAGATAATAGCGTCCGTCCGCTTCAAACACTAAGTCGATAAAACCCTTCATATAGCCTGCCGACACCGTGAGGTCTAAACGGCTAATATGCTCTTGGATGGCGGGATGCCAATCAGTCCGCTGTAACAGCAAGGCAGGTAAATCGGTATGCCGGGTGCTCACTGGGTAATGAAACTCCAATTCATCCAAGCGTTGTGCCTTAGGGATGTGACACAGCCGCAATGACTGACCGTCCAAGGGGGTCTGCACCACCCGCTCGACCAAGGCGGCGACACTGGGCGTCCATTCCGCAGCAAAACCATAACGCTGCAACACTCGCTCAATCAAGGCCGAGCAATCCGCCACGCTCGAACGCGTGAAGTCGATTAACTCGAAAATTTCATGCCAGCAGGAACCGGCGCGCGCCCCGCGCGGAAAATCGGCAACGTCCCATTCCTGGTCGCTCCTCTGGGGAGTGGGCTGGTCCGGGTCGGTGGTGTCAGCCAGTGCATCGTGATCTGGGCGCTCTACCGGTAATAAGGGCTGATCCGCCCGACTGATCTGACGGGTCAGCGTGGTGAAACTGCTGATGCGCCACTGACCGGCTAGTGAGCCGGTGAATTGCCGAGAGCGCAATACCTGCCCCTCGGTCGCCGTAGAGCGGTAGCGGTGACCGGGCAAGGCGGGTGGTTCACTCACTTGAATACAGTCCGGAGCCTGCTCAGCGAGGGCATCAAGCTGCTGACGTAGGGTGGTAGCATGGAGCTTCTTATAGTGGGCTTGCACCGCGACAAACGGATCACTGTCCGGCGACAGATGGGCAGGCTGATGCAGTAACCACGCTAAGGCGCTGTCCTCCGCTTCATTGATCAACCCCCAGCCTAAGTAACAACGCTGCTGGGCACGGGTCAAGCCAACGTACAGTAAGCGTAAGTTCTCAGCCAAACGTTCCCGTTCTGCCAACTCCCGAGCACGTTGGTAGTGTTCCGAGCCGAGATCGAGCACGGCTTGATACGCTGCGTCAGGATCATGAAACGGCACAGCCGCGTTTTTCTCAATACCTCGGCCACTGCTCCAGCCAAAGGGATAAAACACAATCGGGTATTGCAACCCTTTGCTTTTATGCAGGGTAACGATTTGCACTAATTGCTCATCGCTTTCTAAGCGCAATTGCTGTTCTTCAACCTCATTAGCCGCCATCTGCCGCCGTCTTGCCAACCAGTTTAATAAAGTTTCGGGCAATAAGCGTTCGCGCAGTGCGGCAGCTCCTAACAGCTCACCGAGATGCAGTAGATTGGTCAGCCGCCGTTCGCCATCGTCTAAACCCAATAAACGCTGCGGAATCGCCCAACGGCTTAATAACTGGCGAAACAACGGCGCGAATCCACGTTGCTGCCAAGTGTGCTGCAGACTCAAGCAATGATCCAGTTGTTGCTCCCATGCGGATTCAGTATTCTCACAGGCCAATAGCGCTTGAGCATCAAAGCCCAGCAACTCGGTCACTAAAGCCGCCCGCACCCAGCCCTCACGCGCAGGATTAAGAATCGCCACCAGCAGATGGTGCAATTGTTCCGCTTCAGGCGTGGCAAATACATTGTCACGACTGCGTTGCACACTCGGCACCCCCAAAGCCAAAAGCGCTTGGCGGATCTGCTCTCCCTCATCATGCTTGCGCACTAACACCGCAATATCACCGCCCTGTAAGCGCTTGTCACCTAGACATGCCTGCCCTGCCGCTGCCAAATTGAGCAACCGCGCAATTTCAGCCGCACACGCCTCAGCCATCCACGGGGTCGCTTGACCCTTGTTGAGCACACCGCGTTTATCGCTGGCATCATGGAGACACCACAACCGCAAAGGAGGGGCAGGATCGTTAGCAATCTGTAAGCGCTGGGTATCCGCTTTATCAGCAGCGGATACCGGATAAAAACTAATGTCCGGCAATAAAAACGGGGCCGAGTGCTGACTAAATAGGGTATTAACGGCTGTAATTAACTCGGGTGTAGAGCGCCAGTTATGCGTCAGGGTTAATTGCTCACGCGCCTTATGATGGGCGTGTAAATACGCAAAAATATCGGCACCACGAAAGCTGTAAATCGCCTGTTTAGGATCACCGACTAAAAACACTGGGCATTCTGAGTCGGCGTAAATGCGCTGAAAGATGCCGTATTGTAAAGGGTCGGTGTCTTGAAACTCGTCAATCAGTGCCGCCGGATAGCGTTTGCGCACCGCATTGGCCAACTGCGGCCCTAAGCTTGGGTTGTCTAAAGCCCGATCTAAGTTTAACAGCAGATCATCATAGGATTGTTTTTGATCACGCTGTTTGCGGAGGCTGAGTTGCTCATCGGTGTAGCGCAATAAGTCGGCTAATAAATGATATAAACGGGCTGCAAAAGCAGCATACAGCTCGGCCTGCGCTTGGCTCAGTGCCTGGCAGTGTTCAAAACAGTCATGCTGAGGGGCTTCATGGCCTTTTTTGAGACTGGCGGCCAGTTTTTTCGTGGTGAAGCATTCAAATTTACTCGGCAAACCCAGATTAGGTTGTGGTGAGCGTAGATAGTCATCAAGCTGCTCCAGCCAATCCGGCAATTGGTCGATTTTGTAAACATTGAGCTTCAATACCCCGTGTTGTATGGCCTCAGTCAAGCATTGTTTGACCTGTTCACGCCCGTTCATCCATGCAGTACGCAGCGTCGCATAGGCGGTGTTAAACTGCTGCTCAAGCACTGGGATATCTTGAGTGGCGGGGGCTTGACGCAGTTGCAGATAGGGCTTGCCTAAATGAGGCCGAACGTCATTAAGCAATTTTTCAGGGTTATACCCTTGTTTCAATACCCAATCCACCCACAGCGGCTCGGCGTGATACCAATGACGCCGCCAGAAATCCGCAACAATTTCGCTCAGACGGTCACTGGGGTCAACTTCCAGTTCAGTGGTAAACGCCATACCGCTGGCAAACGCCCGATCCGCTAACACCCGCTGACAAAAACCGTGGATGGTGAAAATTGCCGCTTCATCGAAACCGCGCAGCGCGTTTTCTAAACGCCGGCTCAAGGCATCGGGTGTCAGTGTAGAGCGCACAGCCAGTTGGCGCAGCAGCTCGTCATCAATCTGGGTACAATCCATGCAGTGTTCCACTGCCTGACGTGCTGTGGCTAAACGGTTACGGATTCGGTCGGCCAACTCAGCCGTTGCTGCGTTGGTAAACGTCACCACCAGAATGCGCCCCACCGGCAGGCCACTTTCCACAATCAGGCGAAGATACAACGCGGCGATGGTGTAGGTTTTGCCCGTTCCGGCACTGGCCTCGATTAAACGCTGACCCGATAGCTCAACATCAACCGGGTTAAAGGCGTGCAGACGGTTAGTGGGTGTATTGGCTGTGGTCATAGGCGTACTCCGAGGCGGAGTGAATAGTGTAAGCCTTCTGGCGCTGTGAGTCAGCTTATGGCTGCGCTGAAACACTCGCCAAAACATGACCACAACGCTACACTGATGGATGATGCACACGCACCCTATTCGCATTAACACGCCATTAACCATGTCCGTTTATCTGAAAACCTTGGGTTGTCGCCTCAACGAGGCCGAGTTAGAGCGTTGGGGACAGCAGTTCCGCAACGCGGGCTACTCCATCGCGCAAACACCGGAGCAGGCGGCGCTGGTGGTGATTAATACCTGTGCGGTCACCGCAATGGCGGTGCGCAAATCACGCCACGCCATCCGTCAACTGGCTCGGCGTAATCCGCAGGCTCGACTGGTGGTGAGTGGCTGCTACGCCACCTTGGAACCCACCAGTGTCGCTGCCGAACTCGGTGTCGATTTAGTCGTAAGCAATCAGGACAAAGACCAGCTCGTCGAGCGTACCCGCCATTTGCTGGCACAACCCAGCGCTCCCGTGGCGGCGACTGAACCGGGTAGCGCAGCATTGTTTGCACGGGGACGCTCACGCGCCTTTATTAAAGTTCAAGACGGCTGTCGCTACCGTTGCACCTTTTGCATTACCACAGTCGCCCGCGGTGACGAACGCAGTCGCCCTATCCGCGCTATTATTGAAGAGATTAACCAGTACACGGCGGCAGGCGTTCAAGAAATTGTCCTGACCGGAGTGCAATTGGCCGGTTACGGCAACGATCAGGAGAGTGATCTGGCGGAATTACTGGCCGCGATTCTGGATAAGACCGATATTCCGCGCATCCGGCTCGGCTCTCTGGAACCTTGGGGTTGGCCGCCGCGTTTATTGGACGTGTTTGCTAACCCCCGTGTGCAACCACATCTGCATCTCCCCCTGCAAAGCGGTTCGGATCGGATTCTGCGCCGCATGGCGCGCCGCTGCTGGCGGGATGAGTTTTCGCACTTGGCCCACCACATTCGGGCGGTGATTCCCGAAGTGAACCTCACCACGGACATCATTGTGGGGTTTCCCGGAGAAACCGCTGCCGATTGGCAACAAACGCTGGAGCTGGTGGAACAGGTGGAGTTTGGCCATCTGCATATTTTTCCGTTCTCACCGCGTGCGGGGACACGGGCGGCCGATCTGCCCGATCCGGTCAGCACTCAGACCCAACAGACGCGGGTTGCGGAGTTACACGCCCTCGGTCAGCGCTTAAAGCGTGCTCGTCTAAGCCGCTATCTTGGCTGGACCGGGCCAGTCTTGTGGGAACATCAACCGCGCCAAGGTCGGTACTGGGGCTATACCCCCCATTATTTGCGGGTGACCACTCCCCTACCGGTCAGCGGTATCCGCGCAACCCAGCTCAGCACGCTAGACGCCAGCGGAGAATTCCTCCATGCTAAACTGCTCGAGACCACTCCGACAACTGAGGTGACAGTGAATCATGCCCGGTGCTGATGACCGAATTGTAAGCCGGGTAGGCTGTTTGGATACCGAACGCTTGGTGGCTACGTTGATTCCCGCCACAGGCTACCACTGTGAAGTGTGGAAAAGTGTGGGCACTATCGTCCACCATCGCCGACGTCAACTTTTGGAGATGATCATCAAGCTGCATTATCAACCGTGCAGCTTTCAGGAAATTCGTCTGTACGCCTTGCAGTATCGCAAACTGCGTCAGGTACTGGGTGAGATTGTGCCGCAGGCGGAATTCGTCGCAACTGAAGTCAATGGTCAGCCCAGCGTGATTGTCATCGCCGAGGCGGTATCGCCGTGGTTTAATTTGGCCAATCCAGCCAACGAAGAAGAAGCCATAGAATTGTTACGCCGCAACCCCCGCGCCCGAGATCAGCTTGATCGCTTTCTTAGCGCCGCACGGCATTGGTATGATGCTGAAGGTCGTCGAGTGATCGACCTGTACGGCCTAGACAATCTGGTCTTGGATAAAAGAACCCATGAAGTCCGCTATATTGACAGCTTTGAGGTGTTCTTTAACGAAGATCTACTCGATTTGCTACCTGATCCTGACGACGCCCTGCGTGAGCGCATCACCTTATCGCTGCGTCGCCTGGATTATTTAAACTATGTGCTGGCAGAAATCGATCAAGGATGGAATCCATACTAAATGTTATCAGCATTCTTGACCGCACACCGGCTGAACGCTAACGTAAACGCTCTACAGCGGAGAGCAATCATGGCGAAAACGCACAGCACGCCCTTAGACTTCGAACAGTCCCTGCAACAACTTGCAGGATTAGTCGATGCTTTGGAGAGCGACACTTTGAGCTTAGAGCAGGCACTGGAGCACTTTGAACGTGGCATTCAGCTCGTGCGTCACTGCCAAACCACACTCGGTGATGCTGAGCAACGGGTTGAGAAAGTATTGGCAGACGGCACACTGCAAGATGTGTCGCTAGAAGGTTAATTATAAAAATGAAATCTCTTGATACGAGCATCACGGCACTGCGGCAACGCTCTGAACAGGCTTTGGAGCAACGCTTGCCGGCGGAGGAGCACACACCACAACACTTGCATCGCGCCATGCGCTATGTGGTGCTTGGCGGTGGTAAACGGATCCGCCCTATTCTGGTTTACTCGGCTGCAACAGCGGTACAGGCCGATTTGGCGCAGGTTGATGCGGCGGCGGCAGCGGTAGAACTGATCCATGCCTACTCTTTGGTACACGATGATCTGCCCGCCATGGATAACGATGACTTGCGCCGAGGGCGGCCTACGTGTCACAAAGCCTTTGATGAAGCCACCGCCATTTTGGTCGGTGATGCCTTGCAAGCGTTGGCGTTCCAAACACTGGCCGACAACCCCCTCTTACCCGCAGCCAATCGTCTGCAACAAGTGCAGGTATTGACTGCAGCCAGTGGTGCCGCAGGTATGGTCGGCGGACAAGCCTTGGATCTGGCCAGCGTTGGTCAACCGATGAATATCGAGGCACTGGAAACATTAAACCGCATGAAAACCGGTGCCTTGATTCGCGCCAGTGTCCTACTCGGCGCTTTAGGTCAAGTGAATATCGCCGCCGCTGATCTGACCCGGCTCAGCCATTATGCGGAGTGTGTTGGGTTGGCCTTCCAGATTCAAGACGATATTTTAGACATCACCAGCGACACAGCGACCTTGGGTAAAACCCAGGGCAGTGATCAAGCGCGTGATAAACCGACTTACCCGATGCTGCTCGGTCTTGAGCAAGCGCAGCACCGTGCCACGCATCTCTGCGCACAAGCCCAAGAGCAACTCGAACCCTTCGGCGAGCGGGCCAGTCTTTTATCTTGGCTTGCTGGTTTTATCGTCCAACGCCTGCATTAATACTTTTACCGCAACGAGCCTTATATTACCCATGAGTGTCACAGCAGACTATCCCTTGCTTGCCAGCATCGACCGCCCAGCGGATTTACGCCAATTACCTGAATCGCGACTGGTGCCTCTGGCTGATGAACTGCGTCAGTATCTCATCCATACCGTTTCGCAGTGTGGTGGCCATTTTGCCGCCGGACTGGGCGCTATTGAGCTGACCTTGGCGTTGCATTATATTTTTGATACCCCAGAGGATCGGCTGGTTTGGGATGTCGGTCATCAAGCCTATCCGCATAAAATCCTGACCGGACGCCGTGATCGGCTGGGCACCATTCGCCAGCTCAAGGGATTAGCCCCCTTCCCCAAACGCACAGAAAGCCCCTACGATACCTTTGGGGTGGGGCACTCCAGCACCTCGATTGCTGCGGCTTTAGGTATGGCCATTGCCGCTCAGCAGCAAGGCAGCGACCGCCGAGCAGTAGCAATTATTGGTGATGGCGGGATGACCGCCGGTATGGCCTTTGAGGCACTGAACCACGCCGGTGATCTCAAAGCCAATCTCTTGGTCATTCTCAATGATAACGAGATGTCGATCTCGCCGAATGTGGGTGCCGTATCCAGCCGTCTCACCAAAATGCTGTCTGGACGCATCTTGACCAATGCCCGCGAAGGTGGCAAGCAAGTTTTGCGGTTAATGCCAACCCCTGTGTGGGAGCTGGCGCGGCGCGCCGAGGCGCATATGAAGGGCATGTTAGTGCCTGGTATTTTATTCGAAGAATTCGGCTTTAACTATTTTGGCCCTGTCGATGGTCATGATTTGCCGCTGTTAGTGCACACCTTGCGCAATTTACGCCAGCAACACGGCCCCATAGTGCTGCATATTCTGACCCGCAAGGGCAAGGGCTATGAACGCGCTGAAGCCGAGCCGGTCGCCTATCATGGTGTCAGCCGTTTCGATCCAACCCAAGGCTTACCTGCCAAAAAAATTGAAAACTTGCCTACCTATACCCAAATTTTTGGGGAATGGCTGTGTGATATTGCCGAACATGATGAGCGCGTGGTGGGTATCACTCCAGCGATGTGCGAAGGTTCGGGAATGGTCAAATTCTCACAGCGGTTTCCTGACCGCTATTTCGATGTGGGCATTGCCGAACAACACAGTGTCACTGTGGCTGCGGGTATGGCCTGTGAAGGTCTGAAACCCGTCGTCGCCATCTATTCGACGTTCTTGCAGCGGGCGTATGATCAGCTTGTGCACGATGTGGCTATCCAAAATCTGCCGGTCTTATTCGCTATTGACCGTGCGGGTCTGGTTGGCCCCGATGGACAAACTCACGCGGGTAGCTTTGATTTAAGTTATCTGCGCTGCATCCCTAATATGGTGGTCATGACCCCTGCCGATGAAAATGAAACCCGACAAATGCTGTACACCGGGCATCTCTTGGACGGCCCCGCCGCGGTGCGTTACCCGCGTTGCAAGGCTGTGGGGGTGGACATTCAGCAGGAGATGACCCCCTTACCCTTGGGTAAAGCCGAGTGTCGCCGTCAGGGTCAGAGTGGTTTGGCCTTATTGGCCTTTGGTCCGCTGTTAGCCGTGGCCGAAACGCTGGCCGAGGAATTTGATGCCACTGTAGTCAATATGCGTTTTGTTAAACCGCTGGATACTGAGCTGATTTTAGACATTGCTGAGCAACATGAGATCATTGTCACGCTAGAGGAAAACGCCATCATGGGCGGCGCCGGTAGTGCGGTCAGCGAATGCTTGGCCGCTCATGGTGTAGCCAAGGTTGTGCGTCATATCGGCCTACCGGATACTTACATCGACCACGGCAGTCGTGAGCAAGTCTTGGCGGTTGCCGGTTTAGATCGTGACTCTGTGCGGCAACGATTGCAACAGTGGACACATAAAGTTGTCACAGCGGCTGAAACTGAATAACCTAGTTAAAGACTCAGGAATTGATGAGTGGCTCAAGCCCCTGTTAATGTGTAAGAGGAACCACCTTGAAAACGACCTATGCAGCAGCAGTCCCGGACAATGTTGTCCCCATACCGGATGTGCAGGCCACAACTGATACCCGCAAGATTGCCATCAATCGGGTCGGTATCAAGGACATCCGCCACCCGATTCGTTTTAGTGACCGCAGCCAGAGAGCGCAGCACACCGTTGCCCACTGCAATATGTACGTTAATTTGCCCCATCATTTCAAGGGCACCCACATGTCACGGTTTGTGGATATTTTGAATGGCCAGGAAACTGACATTACCGTAGCAGAATTCCACACCCTGCTCGAACACATGACTCACCGCCTGGAAGCGGAGACCGGTTATATCGAGATGCAGTTTGACTATTTCGTGAATAAAACCGCCCCGATATCCGGTGTGCAAAGTTTGCTCGATTACAAGGTGCGCCTACTCGGTAAACTCGACCAAGGCCAGGCGACGCTGCATCTTGAAGTGGTGGTTCCGGTGACAACGCTCTGTCCATGTTCGAAAAAAATCGCTCGCTATGGAGCGCATAACCAGCGTTCGCATGTCACGCTGAATGTACGGCTGCGTGAGCATGTCTGGGTGGAAGAGCTGATTGATCTGGTCGAGCAGGAAGCCTCTTGTGAGCTGTACAGCTTGCTGAAACGGCCTGATGAAAAATACATCACCGAACGGGCTTATGAAAATCCAAAATTTGTTGAGGATTTAGTACGAGATATTGCCGTGCATCTTAACCAAGATGAGCGCATCAGCGCCTACAGTGTCGCCTCGGAAAACTTCGAATCCATCCATAATCACTCGGCCTATGCGGTGATCGAGTGTGATAAGGACGAGTTGGCCGCAAGCTAACCATGTCACTGCACTATGAGATCCAGGGTGCGGGCGTTCCGCTGCTGCTATTGCACAGCGGCGGAATGACCGGTGCCGAGTGGCAACCACAACAGGCCGTGCTCAGCGCCCAGTTCCAAGTGATCACCCCAGATTTGCCCGGTCACGGACGCAGTCCGCTGATGGCTGACGCTCTCAGTATCAGCGGTGCGGCTCAAGCGGTACTGGCACTGCTGGATAGTCTGGCTATTGACCGCACTCATATTGTTGGCTCTTCCTTGGGGGGGGCCATAGCGCTGTGGTTAGCGCTCAAGCATCCCGAGCGCATTAATAAGCTGGTTCTGTATCGAGTGAATTACCGTAAAACGGCGGCGGGTCATGCCGGAACCCGCGAACTGGCGGATCCGGCCTATTGGCGGCGAGTCGGCATGGCGCAGATGCTCAGTAAAGCCCACCAGCCCCAAGGTGGCTCGGAGGCGTGGCAACAGGTGATCGCCCGCGTGGCTCAAGCCTTAGCGCCGGAAACCACCGATCACCATCACACTCTGGACGATCTCGCCGCGATCACCCACTCGACCTTGATTGTCGCCGGTGATCGTGATCCTTTAGTCCCACTGGATGATCAACAGGCTATGCTCCGCGCCATCCCCCATGCGGGTTTATGGGTAATACCCTATGCGACCCATGTAACCGCTGTGAACACCTGGCGCAGTGAGGCTTTTGGTCAAGAACTGCTACGGTTTTTCTTAGGCCGTGGCGTGGTTAAATCTTAATTGTTATCCATAATGTCTATCGAGGAGCATCCCATGAGCAAAACCCAGTGCAAACAAAAAAAATATTCCGCCCCCGGGAGCGCGCAATTCAAATGCCGTAAGTGTAACCGTCTAGCCACCCAAAAATCACAGGTGTGCAAACCGGGGAAGTTAAAGTGAGTGCGACGTCATCGCTCGCAAAACGCATGTCCTTCCCCAACCGTTCCTAAACCCATAGAAAACTATTTTCCATGACACGCAAGCCGAACTGCCTTATTTTATGATGAGGTGATATCGATGAGGCCGTGCCTTGTCGATACTCTAGGGTGAGGAATAATGCTGGATGGTCTGGGTTCGAACGGTTGTGGGAGCAAAAAACAGATGGTAGCTCGGTATGCATTCCCACGCGGGAGCGTGGGAACAAGTAAATGCCTTGGGGCGCATGGCCGATCTGGATGCAGATACCGTGTAGGTCGTGCCCCGGATGTGCCCGACGACCCGCCTATGATGTCGGGCAACGCTGCGCTTTTGCCCAACCTACCGCTCTGTGCGCTATCATAGTGCCATCGTTCCACAACCCCGACTGCACCATGACTACCGACACCTCACACCCTGACATAGACCCCACTGCGCTGGATGCGTTTATCGACAAGTGGGAGGGTGTTGAGGGAAGCGAACGGGCGAATTACCAGCTTTTCCTCACCCAGCTCTGCACCCTGCTGGAGTTACCCCAACCCGATCCCGCCACCCGTGACCCGCAGCGTGACCGCTATGTGTTTGAGCGTTCTGTCGGCATCGACAATCCTGACGGCAGTACCACGACCGGCTATATCGACCTGTA
>PWUP01000323.1 GCA_003562535.1 Gammaproteobacteria bacterium
ACGCCTCTGTTGTAAAAGAGGGCGAAGCCGCATAACCCATTGCATTTTAAGCTAAAGGATTTTCAACAGCGATGATTCAACCAAAAGCCTTTGTGGATGCCTTGACCAATCAAGGCCTCACGAAACAAGGGCGGATCACCCCCGGCCAGTTAGACCTCCTAGAGATCCCCTACCAGATTGTTGACGCGGACAGCGATCCCGATACACTGGCCGCTTGGGCACGTCAGCAGTTGGACGCCACCCGTGCGCCGGTCGCGCTGCTGGTGAAAAAAGGCGCCTTTGCCAACTATAAAAGCCAGCGTCAACCGGCAACCCAGGCCACCCTACGGCGTGAAGCCGCGCTTGACATTCTGCTCGACCTGGCCGGTGATGCTGCCGTCGTGTCCACCCCCGGCAAAACCTCCCGCGAAGTGTTTGAACTGCGGGTGGCACGGGGCGAACCCCAGCGGGATTTTCTCACCGTCGGCGGCATGGGGCATACCGCCTCCATCGCCCTCGGCGTCGCGCTGGGACAACCCCAAAAGCGGGTGGTGTGCATTGACGGCGATGGCTCGGTCTTAATGCATCTCGGTGCCCTGCCCATCATCGGCAGCCTAAAACCTGCGCATTTCACCCATGTTCTCCTCAACAATGCCGCCCATGAATCGGTCGGCGGGCAACCCACGGTAGCTGACCGCACCGACTTTAAAGCCATCGCCCTAGCCAGCGGATACCGCGCTTATGCGGTCGCTGCAACGCCGGACGAACTCCAAGCCGCTTGGCAACAACTGGCTGAACAGCCCGGCCCGGTCATGCTGGAAGTCCAAATCACCACCGGCTCCCGCGCCGATCTTGGCCGCCCCACCAGCACGCCGCGTGACAATAAACACGCTTTCATGGACTGGTTGAACCGATGAGTGCCCGCACCCCCATTCACTGGCACCCCCAAGCGCGCTGGGGATTCTATAACCCCGTCAAGCTCACCGTCGGACGGGGTTGCCGCCACGCCCTAGTCGAATCGCTCACGGATCAAACCCTGCTGATCGTCACCACCCAACGCGGTCGCCGGCAACTCACCGAAGATGAGCATCTGGGGGCACTGATCACGCACAACAGCGTATTATGGGTAGACAGCGTGCAGGAAAACCCCGGACTGACCGCATTACAAGCCGAGATTGACCGGCTCGCGGATCAGACCTTCGACACAGTGATCGCCTTCGGCGGCGGCAGCGCCATGGATGCGGCTAAAGTGCTCAATGTCAGCCTAGCGCCCGAGTGTCGCGAGCACAGCCTGCAAACACTGCTGGCCGAACCAGCGCGTCATGCCAGTGCACGACCCCAGCCGCTTTATACCCTCACCACCACCTCGGGCACCGGCAGTGAAGTCACGCCGTTTGCCACGGTCTGGCATCACGAGCTCAAGAAAAAACGCTCGCTCGCCGGGCCAGCGGTCTGGCCGACCGCGGCCTTTATTGACCCCGCACTGACCGACACCGTCCCGTTGGCCGCAACGATTTCCACCGGATTGGACGCCATCAACCAAGCCGCCGAATCGATCTGGAACAAAAATGCCAACCCCATCACCCTCGGCTACGCCACCCGCGCCCTCCAGTTAGGCATAGCCGCATTACCGCTACTGGCCCAGGGTAACGGCGACATCAACGCCCGTGACCAGATGGCCGAAGCCAGCCTGCTGGCCGGACTCGCCATCAGCCATACCCGCACCGCCCTATGTCACTCCATCTCCTACCCCATCACCGCACACTTTGGAGTCCCCCACGGTCTAGCCTGTGCTTTTACTATGCCAGCGGTGCTGAGGCATAATCTGCAAGCAGACGACGGGCGATTTACGCCACTCGCCCAAGCGCTGACCGGCAGCAGCGATCTCGATGGCCTAGTGGCCTGCTTTGAACACCTGCATGAGGCCATGCAAGTGCGCAAGCGTGTCACAGCAAATATTCCTAGCCTAGAGGCTCTGTTGGCGCTGGAAGCAGAGATGTTTACACCGGGAAGGGCGGATAATAATTTGGCGGATGTGACCACACTGACGAGTATTCTTGAGGTGGCTTGGGGGTAGCGGAATTCCGGGGACAGAAAGGATAAAAGGATAAAAGGGGTCAGATCCCTTTTAATGCTCTAGTGTTGCCTGCTTTGGTGGGGACGCAGGCGTAGGTGCGATGAGCGCAGCGTAATCGCGCGCATGGAATCCCCCCTATTCGCGGATCCCCCTGTCGGACAATGCTGCGCTTATGCCCGACCTACTGCGTGTTGTAGTAACTACGGGTTACCCGTATAATTGATTGATGCGTACCGTCATCGAAACCCCGACATTCCAGAAGCAGGCCGAAAAACTCTGGTCAGAGGATGAACGCATGGAATTCATTGGCTGGATTGCGACCCATCCGAAGGCTGGCGATGTGATACCTGGTGCGGGCGGGGCGTTTGCGCGGTGCGGCATTGGATGTGTTTGAGCATGAGCCGCTGCCGCAAGACAGTCCGTTGCGGTCGATGGAACAGGTGGTTTTATCGGCGCATAATGCCAATAGTTCACCACGGGCGTGGCAGCGGGTGCATCAGCGGGCGCTTGAGAATATGTTGCAGGTGTTGGAAAATGCGGTATGAGTTTAAAACAGGCGATATAACCCAGAGTCACAAATGCCTAAGCTCTATGAATACTTTGGTCTGGTCGTGATGTTCTATGCGAATGAACATGAGCCAGTCCATGTGCATGGTAAATGCCAAGGGCGTGAAGCAAGGGCTGAGCTGATCATTGTGAACGGTCAGATTACCGATATCCGATACGTCAAAGTAGCAGGACGCCCTGAGTTAGATCACAATGAATTACACTTTTTCAAGGAAGTGGTTTCCGCCCGAGCAGAGGATATTGTGTCTAAATGGATTGATTTTTTTGTTCTGCATAAACCGATAAAGCCGGAAATGATTACGCGGAGGCTCAAGTGATTCCCGAAACCGTGAATATCATCAGTGCGGTAAGTGCTGGTGAGTACAAACTGCGACTAAGCTTTGATGATGGCTCACAGCAGACTATCGACTTCTACTCTTTTCTGAGCCGTGCCCAGCATCCTGCAATCCGTGCTTACCTGGATCGGGATCGGTTTGCTGATTTTCACCTTGCCTATGGTGAGTTGATCTGGGGTGACTATGATCTGTGTTTTCCACAGGTTGATCTTTATACCAATACCATTAATAGCCATGTCACAACAGAACCAGCCACTTCGGTCGCCTGAATCTCATCCCCCAAAAACCGCTCTGATAACGGGCGCTGTGTGCGGGATGGACTGGTTCGCTGGATGTGCTGATTAATAATGCGGCCGTGTAGATTTTGGGCATGAATCGCATCGACGAAAGAACTCAGGAAGCTGTAGGTCGTTTCCGCACTCTAATTTCTGCTCGCTATGACGTGGCTGGAATCCTTGTCTATGGGAGCCGTGCGCGTGGTACCCATCGCCCGGATAGCGATGCCGATGTCGCCGTGCTTTTGCGCGGTGAACATCACCCGTTCCTAGTGCTTCACCCGTCCTGAATTGACGGGTAGAGGCGCTTGAGCTTGAGGCGAGCGTCGGGGGTGGTGAAGCGCCAGTTCACCGGCCGGGGG
>PWUP01000130.1 GCA_003562535.1 Gammaproteobacteria bacterium
GCGCATCGGCGGTAAACGGTTTGACGGTGACCTCGGCATCGATGGCATCCTGCCACGCCCGCCGGGCATCACCCTGCAAATTTGCCGGATCAGCTAAGGCCAAAATTTCCACGGCCAGGCCATGTTCCTTGGCCAATCGAGCAATCACATACCCATCGCCCCCATTATTACCCGCACCACAGACCACAGTCACCGAGTGGGTATGTGGCCAGCAACGCTGTAAACAGGCAAAGGCCGCACAACCGGCACGGCTCATCAGGGTGTAGCCGGGAATCCCTTGGAGTTCAATCGCCCGACGATCCAATTCCCGTACTTGAGCGGCGTGGTATAAGGCGGTCGGCAGGGTCGCAGTCATTGCCGCACCTAATTGACGCGATTGGGCGCTGCTTGACCGGCCAATACAGCCGCTAAGTTGTCGAGTGCGAGAAAACCCATAGCGTCACGAGTTTCACGAGTCGCACTGCCTAGATGCGGCAGTAAAAACACATTGTCTAGGGTGGCGAATTCTGGATTGATCTGCGGTTCGTTTTCGAATACATCTAAACCAGCGGCGGCCAGTTTACCGCTGCGCAGTGCGGCAATTAAATCGGCTTCGTCAACCACGCTGCCCCGAGCCACATTGACAATAATGGCTCCATCAGGCAATTGTGCAATGGTGTCGCGGTTAATCAGATGACGAGTTTCTGGCGTTGCCGGGCAATGCAGCAGTACAAAGTCACACAGCGGCAATAGCGTGTCTAAGGTAGCATGATATGTGGCTCCTTGTTCGCGTTCGGGGGGGAGTTGCCGTCGGTTGTGATAGTGCAGTTCCATGTCTAGGCCCCGCAAGAAGCGGGCAGTGGCTTGGCCCACACCGCCCATACCAATAATACCCGCGCGCTTGCCGCTGACCTGAGTACCCAGCATAAACGTCGGACTCCACGTTGACCACTCTCCGGCTCGTACTAAGCGCTCGCCTTCGCTAGCACGCCGCGCCGCACCAAGCAGCAGCAGCAAGGCAATTTCTGCCGTAGCGTCGGCTAAGACACCGGGGGTGTTGGTGACAACAATACCACGCGCTGCCGCTGCTTTTAGATCGACATGATCCGTACCCGTGGAGACATTAGCGATGACCTTAACCGTATTCGGTAAGGCGGCAATCATGACGGCATCAAATGTCTCAGTGTGGCAGGCCACAATACCCACCGCATCTTGAGAGCGTTCCAAGATTTGGGCGCGGAGCAATAATTGGTCTTGGGGGTTAAGAATCGCGTCATAATCGCGCACCGCCCGTTGTTCTACGGCGTCCGGCAATTTTCGGGTAATCAAGATACGAGGTTTATTCATAATTCTCTGCAATGATAAAAAATCATAACTAATTGATTTGTTTTTTTCTTGTTTTAAAAACTTAAAAACCCGTCGCTGATTAGTTTCACTGATGCAACTGAGCGATGGGCTACAGTCTATTCTAAAAGTACATCTGGGTTGGCACAAGAGCCGCTTGGATGGTTTTGTGGGGATGGGGTGCGGTTTCCATCTTAAAGATACCCGCCTGACTCGCTACTTCCGCATCAAAAAAGTCATGGTATTTTTGGCCATAGGATTCTGTTGGGCGCACAAAACCGGCGAGTGGAAGAACAAAGTCGTGAAACCCTTGGAGGTCAAAAAGCATGGCCGACTGGAGCACAGCCTGTTCCGATATGGGCTGAATCACTTGATTGATACCTTTGGTTGTTTCATCGAGTCAAACTTGTCCTGTCTCCCCAGCAGAGCCAGGGGATTACCCATCCGATTTATATTATTTTTTTAAAATTTTAAAAAAAAGACTGAACGGGCTTGAACAAACAAGTTCTCTTGTCCACCCATAGCCCCACGGTTCAATATAGCCATTCAAGCTGATCACCAGACACAGGCGTTCAGCCCCCCCCTCACCCTAGCTCTCTCCCCCATAATAATGGGTGACAAGGGACTGAACGATGATCATGGCGAACCGCTATATTGACTTTTATTGGCTTTAGAACTGTAATAGGAAGTATGCTGGATTGCGTTGATTGTTCTGGCATGAGGTTTGCTTGTGGATATGTGCGGTGGCGAATGCTGTGCAAACCTCGTTATGTGAGGATGTTAAGAGCAAAAAACAGTTTGATAGTTTATCTTTTAACCTAAATCGGAGTTTTCCAAACAATGAAAATGAAGTTAAGTTCACTTCTTATGGCGTTTGTTGCTGGTATGGCGCTTTATGTTACGGTAGGCGCACAGGATTTGGGTAAGAAAATTCATTCCACTGACGATTTGTATCCTGCTGTTGGGCCTTACTCACAAATGGTGCAAACAGGCAATTTAGTTTTTCTGGCTGGTGTGATTCCACTTAACAAGGAAGGTACGGAGGTACAGGGGGAGACCATCGAGGAGCAAACTCGTCTGGTGCTAGATTATATCGGTGCTAAGCTTTCTTCCCAAGGTATGGGGTTTGAAGATGTTGTGATGTCCAACGTTTATATGCAGGATTTGAATGATTTTGGCGCAATGAATGCGATTTATGCTGAGTATTTTCATACTGATCCTCCAGCGCGTGCAACAGTTGAGGTTGCTCGACTACCACGAGACGTACTGATTGAAATCGCTGTCATTGCTGCTAAACCATAGTAGCCAGTCAAGCGAGCTGACCACACTTTAAACAGTTTGTCTGGATTTCCTTCTGTCATACAACCATGAGTGACTCACTTATGCAACAAGATGAAGTTGGGATTAACAAGGGTCATGGCCACAGTTGTCAACTGAGTGCCCACGACCGTGCCATTGATGATCGTGCTCGCCGTAGATTTTTACAAATGAATAGGTGCCGGTACTGCTTTGGCAGCCAGTGGTTTACACGCACAGGTACATGCTCAGTCTTTGAGTAATTGGGATTCGGGGCGTTTTCAAAGGTTGGATCACACTCAAAGTAGGTACCGTGGTAATTTTATTTTGAACCCGGAAAAGCTATTCATGAACATTGGCACTGCGGGTTCCATGCCAAGGGAAGTGGTCAACTTTTTCAATGACGAAAATACTGAGTATGCTCGTGAGTCTCTGAATGGATACGTTAATTTTGCTGCTCTACGCGAGAAGATAGCTCCAGGGTTTGGTGTTGACTCGGATGAATTGGTTGTATCTTACAATACCTCTGATGGTATGTGTCATGCCATATTGGGTATTCCGTGGCAGGCGGGTGATTGTGTCGTTACCACAAACCATGAGCATCTTGGGGTGTCCGTGCTCTGTATGCTCCCATGGATGACCCAGAGCTGGTATCCGCTTTGACCTCGTTCAATCCGTTTTTCCACGATCCCGGTCTGATAACCGATGCAGCCGTTTCAGGGATGTTTGTTAACCGTTTGCGAGATGAATACGGAATTATCGTCCGCAACACGGCTGTGCCGGTAATTGGTAGTACGTCATTGCATCGTCCGCTTCGTGTATCCACACATCTTTGGCATAGTATTCAAGAGCAAAAAACAGTTCTTGATTTTTTCTTCATTGTTTATCAGAATTCTCCATTGTAGATAGGTTATCTACAAGCGCGAAGGTTTCGCGTTCCATGGTCGAGGTCGAAGTCGAATCGCA
>PWUP01000082.1 GCA_003562535.1 Gammaproteobacteria bacterium
CTGTCGTTTTCAAAGAAGCTCGAAAACCACATTGGCGCGATTTGGTATTTCGTTCACCATTACAATCAAACCTTGTCTGTCGCCGCTGAATGACGTGTCACTACCTTATTTAGGACTACCGTTTTCATCATAATGAGCGGTTACATCTTCACCGCCCGCCATACCAAACGCTCGATGCCCAAGGCCACCACCGCCAAGCCGTGCAAGTGCGGTAAGCCGTAGCGGTGTTTTAAGGTTGCACCATAATCGCGGGCTTGTGCCTCGGCTTCATTAAGCTTTTGGGCGACTGGGGTGAGTGCGGCTAGCGCTTCACGCGATTGTTCGCGGACTTGCTGGCCACTCAGATCAAGTGCTTTCAGGCTGAGGTATTTAAACTCTAGCAGCAGATCCAAGGCTTGAAAGCGGCGTTTGTCGGGACGCACGATCAGCGCCAGATCGACATAGCCTCGGTCGGTTTCCAGTTCTGAGACTGCCATATAGAGTCGGTCATCCATCACTAAGGTCAAGAAGGCGAACTTGACCAGTAATTCATTGCTCCAGCGGTAGTCGCGGTTGGACAGAATCTGAAAATACCGCTGTTCGATTAGATCACATAAGGCACTGGGATCACCCCGTTGGTACAAAGTGGCGGTGGCCTGCTGCACGCTGCGGGTCTCACTGGCCGGCAACCAACCCTCGCGCAGGCGTTCGACATATAAGCTCCGGGCGACTAGATTGGGAATCCGCAGAATCTGTTCGGCGAGTGGCCCTTCACCGGCTGAGGTCAGGATGCCGAAAAAGTAGAGCAATGAGGCCATGAACGGTTCATCCTTGACCGCCGCCAAGACATCGGCGACTCCAAAGCGTTGTACCAGTTCGGGGATCATGATTCGATCATCGCCGCTTAAAGCATCGATCAGTAACGCCTCACCCCCTGGTAATTGGGTAATGTAGCTCAGCTTATTGCGATCCATCGCCAGATTCTCACCCAGCAACCGCCGTGGGTATTGGCCTTGTTGTGCCAGTGCTTTGAAAAAGTACAGACTCAGGGTGGGATTGTAGAGCGTCTCGGTGGCATCCTCGCTGAAGCGATAGCCGTTGTAGACGGTGCGCATGGTGGCTAGCGCGGCATCGGCTGACCAGTGACCGCCCTCGCGCTGGAGTTCAGCCAGCACGGTGGCGACTTCCGTTTCGGTAAAACCACACAGATCGTTAAACTGGGGCAGCAGATAAATATCTTCCCCCACATTGTAGCCACTGGTCATATCACTGAGGACTACCGGCGAGACCCCGGTGATGAACACCCGATCCACCCCCAAGCCGCCTGCTGCCGCCTTGACGGCCTTGAACACGGTTTTAAACAACCCCTCGCCTTGCAGCAAGGTCTGGTAACGGTTCTGACTGTCGAACCGTGGGGTCATCAGCACCTCGTTGGCAAAGTTGTCGTACTCGTCAATCAGCAGATACAGTTTATGGGGGGTTTGGGAAACTAAGCTGAGCAGTGAACGCCAAGAGGATAGCGCATCTTCAGGATGTAGATCGATAGTTTCGGGTAGTTGCTGGCGATAGCGCCGGGCAAAATCAAGAATGCTGTCGTTAATATGTCGATTTACCGCCGCTTCAATATCGGCCATCTCACCATGCGCCGGAATCAGGGAGAAATCCCATTTGAGGACAAAATACTGATTGTGTAACGCCGTGGGCTGACGACCCACCGCTAATCCGCCAAACAGCGCCTCGAATTGCGCAGCACGGTTAAGATCATAATAATGCTCCAGCATCGACAGCAGCAGGGATTTGCCGAAACGCCGGGGGCGGAGAAAAATCAACTGCCGTCCCACCGTTTCCAAATCGGCCAGGCGATCGGTGCGATCCTGATACCAATAACGCTCTGTGATCAGCGTGCCAAAATCACTGAGGCCATAAGGAAATTTCATCGATGTCTCCGCAAACGCTGCCCATATTAGATTTAGACCATGCTAGCATAATAAAATACTTCTTAATAATCAATTATTAGCCACCGCTGCTGTTTCATAGTGTCGTGTAAGCTCATTTCTATCAGGATCGCAGCGACCGGATCACATTCTTCGAACACACCGGGCGGCAACGGGTGTTCATTAGCCCAGGGCGTGATGGCGTTTTTTGGGCAATACACCCTGATAGGACTCCCAAAAATCGGTTTAACATACGGCACATTGACGGTACACCGCCGGCAAGGACTCCCAAAGCCCTTGAGCCCCTTTCTGACGGCGATCCCCAACTATAGGCTATAATAGATACTATTATATCCTTCAAGGGCGGTTTGATGGCCTCTTTCCTATTACTTGATGAGACCGATGTGCAACAGGCTTTTGCGGCATACCTGCGTGAGCGGCGTGAGCAAGCGGGCCTATCCCGTGCCGCTTTGGCAGAACGGAGCACCGTACCGGCACCCACCATTAAGAAGTTTGAACTCACCGGGCAAATCTCGCTGCGCCAATTACTGTTACTGTGGCAATCGCTGGACGACTTACAGCGTTTATACGCACTCACCCAAAAACCAAGGTACGGTAGCGCTCTGCCTCGCTCGATAGAGGAAGTGTTGCGCGATGAGCTTTAAACCTGTCCAGAAGCTAGCAGTCTACCGAACCCTGACAACTGGGGAATCTCTCTCGGTTGGAACGTTGGCACAGAACCGCCAAGGCGTTTTCTTTCAATATGATATGGATTATCTGCAACAATTGGGTTCCCTGTCTCCCTTTCTCCTGCCCGCAACGGGCCAGCTTCAAGCCGCACCAGCGACACCCCATTCAGGTCTGCATGGCGTCTTTGCCGACAGTTTGCCGGATGGCTGGGGGCTGTTATTGCAGGATAGAGTGTTCCGGCAGCAGGGTATTTTACCCGGCCAACTGACGGCGATGGATCGGCTGGCTTTTGTTGGTCAACACGGCATGGGCGCTCTCCGTTATGCGCCGACTTCAAGGTATCAGGTGGCGCACCCCACCGATGTGGATCTGGCGAGTCTTGGGATGGAGGCGCAAGCACTGTTCGAGGGTCAAACGGAAGAAGTCTTAATGGCACTGGTCGCAGCAGGAAGCTCCGGCGGTGCCCGACCCAAAGCGCAACTGTACTTTGCTCCCGATCAGACGAAACGCTGCCGCACCTTTGCTCAAGCCGGGGATGAAGCCTGGCTGGTCAAGTTTACCTCCAGTCAACTGGCTCTGGGTCATGAAGAAGGGATCTGCGAAGCGGTATATCTGACCATGGCAGCCAAAGCCAATTTGCGGCCACCGGAGTGGCGCCTGATGGATGTTGCCACAGCCAGCGGCTCCCGCCGCTGGCTTGCACTCAAGCGCTTTGATTGGGTCAGTCATGCCACCACAGGGCAAAACCAGCCCGGACGTTTGCACCTGCACAGCGCCTGCGGCTTGCTGGACGCTGATTTTCGAACCCCAAGTCTGGATTACCTAGATCTAATCAAAGCCAGCCGTCAGCTCTGCCAGTCACCGGCTATTGGGCAACTGCAATTCCACCGCGCCATCTTTAATTTGTTTGCCTGCAATCAAGATGATCACAGTAAAAACTGGGCTTTTTTACAGGATGATCAAGGCCGCTGGCAACCCGC
>PWUP01000204.1 GCA_003562535.1 Gammaproteobacteria bacterium
AAGATGATATTCGCTTTGCCCATGACAATATCCGGCGTTTCGCTGAAGCACAGAAGCAAACGGTTGGCGAATGCACGGTCGAGATTGTACCCGGCCTTACGGTTGGTCAGAAGCAAATCCCCGTCGATGCAGCCGGTTGCTATGTGCCTGGAGGGCGATACGCCCATATTGCCTCAGCGCTGATGACGGTGACGACGGCCAAAGTCGCTGGAGTTAAGCGGATCTGTGCCTGCTCACCGCCGCGTCCTGGCGTCGGGATACATCCTGCCGTGCTGTACACGCTCGATTTATGTGGAGCGGATCAGATTGTGAATTTGGGTGGTGTGCAGGGTATCGCCGCTATGGCGTTCGGCCTGTTTGGATTACCGAAGGCGGATATTCTCGTCGGGCCGGGTAATCAATTTGTTGCTGAAGCCAAGAGAATTTTATTTGGTCGGGTCGGTATCGATATGGTGGCTGGGCCAACCGACTCGATGATTCTTGCGGATGAAACCGCCGATCCTGCCATCGTGGCGTGGGATCTGGTGGGTCAGGCCGAGCACGGTTACAACTCACCCGTGTGGCTGGTAAGCACTGACCGAGCGCTGGCTGAGCAGGTTTTGGCGACGGTACCTAGCTTGATTGCCACCTTACCGCCACTCAATGCCAGCAACGCTGAAGCGGCCTGGCGTGACTACGCGGAAGTGATTGTGTGCAGTGATCGTGAAGCCATGGCGCGCTGTGCCGATGAGTATGCGCCGGAGCACTTGCAAGTGCAGGCGGCTGACTTGGACTGGTGGCTAGAGCGCTTGCGTTGTTATGGCTCGCTGTTTCTCGGTGAAGAAACTACCGTGGCCTTTGGGGATAAATCCGCCGGGCCTAACCATGTACTCCCCACTTCGGGCGCTGCCCGTTATACCGGCGGGCTATCGGTTCACAAGTACATGAAAACGGTTACTTGGCAACGCGCTACCCGTGAAGGGGCTCGACCGATTGCTGAAGCGACTGCACGTATTTCGAGAATGGAAGGCATGGAGGGGCATGCACGAACCGCCGATATTCGTCTCGAAAAATATTTTCCCGATACCTCCTTCCAATTGTCCACCGAATAACTTATCGGTAACCCACTGGCCAAGATAACGACCGATTACATGTCCACACTTCGCGCCCTCGTTATCGATCGTCCACAGGTATTGAGCCGAGGGGTGATCTTGGCTTTGACGATTGCCGCCGCCGCCAGCTTTTTGTCGGGATATTACGGTGCGCCGGTGATGTTGTTCGCACTGCTGCTGGGAATCGCTTTCAACTTTCTGGCGACCGAAAGCCGCTGTGAACCGGGTATCGAATTTGCAGCCAAGACCTTATTGCGTATCGGTGTGGCGCTGCTGGGGGTGCGCTTGACCCTAGCGGATATGGCAGCACTTGGACTGATGCCGGTGATTGGCGTCGTGGGTCTGGTGGCGTTCACCGTTGGTGCAGGTCTTGCTATCGCACCACTACTGGGCAGGCGGTGGCGCTTTGGCTTGTTGACTGGAGGTGCAGTAGCGATTTGTGGTGCTTCCGCAGCGCTTGCCATTGCTGCCGTCCTATATGCTGATAAGCGTGCTGAAAGCGATACGATTTTTACCGTCGTAGCGGTGACCACGCTCTCGACCCTAGCCATGATCGGTTATCCGATTCTGTTCACGGCAATCGGTGCCAGCGAGCTTGAGATGGGCTTTCTGATCGGTGCCACCATTCATGATGTGGCTCAGGTGGTTGGGGCGGGGTTCTCCGTGTCGGAAACAACGGGTAATTTTGCAACTTATGTCAAACTGCAAAGGGTTGCCTTACTGCCCGTGCTACTGTTATTGATCATCTTATTCATACCCCGTGAACCCGGGCAACGCATTGCCCTGCCTTGGTTTGTCATCGCCTTTGTAGGGCTTGTGACGATCAATAGTTTGGGGCTTATTCCTACTCCTATCCGTGATTTTGCCAGCGATGTATCGAGTTGGTTGTTGGTGACGGCCATTGCTGCGCTGGGCGTTAAAACATCACTTAAATCGATTGTTACCGTAGGTCCTCGGCATATTGGCGTCGTTGTTGCAGAGACTGTGCTGTTGCTGATTGCCGCCATTGGTTTTGTGTACCTCTGGCGTGAGATTCACTGACCATGATGGCCCATGATGCACAACGCAATCCAGAAAGCAATCATTCAGTCCCCTCGTCCCCATTTATGGGGGAGAGGGCTAAAGCCCCTCACCCCAACCCTCTCCCAAAGGGAGAGGGAGCTTAAGGCAGGAGGGCTGAATGCTTACTCCAGAAATCTTGGATCACGGCTCAGAATACACGTTGCGTAAGGGGGCTTCCCTTATGTCGTGTCGTAACCACCAACGCAGACTGTGCACGGCTCAGCCGGCTCACAAGCGTTGGCCTTCGTAACTTAGACTGTAAGATGAACGAGGAGAGGTAAGTAAGGTGTTGAAGAAACTACTTATGGCCGGCATGACGGTCTTGATTGCAACGACAACAATCGGTGTCGCTTCGGCGCAGACGACATTGAGAGTTGGCATGGGCGACCCCATCGATTCCGATCAAGGGGCGTTGGCAGTACGCTTCAAGGAACTCATAGAGGGGTATTCAAACGGTGAGATTGTCGTCAACCTGTTTCCTGGCGGAGCGTTAGGTGCGGAAACGGAAATGATTCAGAATGTGCGTCTCGGCAATCTGGATTTTGCACTCGTGGGCATTGGCAACCTCACCCCGTTTGTACCCAGAATGGGCGCGTTGACCCTGCCTTACTTGATCCAAAACACCAACGATGCGGTCAAGGTTACCACCGGGCCGATCAATGCGGGCTGGAACACTCGGCTCAATGAATCTGGATTTGAACTCATTGGGTGGACCTACTCTAATTTCCGGTTTTTGACTAACTCCGTGCGTCCGGTACAAACGCTTGAAGACCTTGAGGGTATGAAAGTTCGTGTTCCGCAGAATCCCATCATGCTAGCCACTTACGAAGCGTGGGGAGCTGCACCCATTGCCATGTCTTGGCCTGAGGTCTTCACTGCCTTGCAGCAAGGTGTGGTAGACGGACAGGACAATCCGTATATCGTGAATTACTCAATGAAATTTCACGAAGTACAGGATTATCTGACGGAAGTTCACCACAGCTATTCGCTCCAACCCTTGATAACCGGTGTACGGAGAATGTCACGCTTCTCTGACGAAGAGCAGGCCATGATCAGACGCGCTGGTGTGGAAGCGCAAATGGCTGCACTGAGGTATCAACTTGAGGAAGCCGAAAATGCCAAACAAGGCATGATCGCCGGAGGCGTTGAAGTATTCACCTTAGCCGATGAAGATCAGTGGATGGAGCTGGCAAAGGAAAAGGTGTGGCCGCGCTTCTACGAGCAAGTCGGTGGTAAAGAATTCGTTGATGAACTTTTGTCGCAGTTAGGCCGCTGACCAATAACCCGGGAGGGGTAGAGTGCCCCTCCCACTTTGCCGATCCTTGACGGGAGGGTTTCCCTTGCGCTATCTCAATAACGTTGAGGAATACATCTGTAGGGCATTACTGGTATTGTTCGTAACGCTCTTGTTCGTCCAGA
>PWUP01000037.1 GCA_003562535.1 Gammaproteobacteria bacterium
CAATGAGATAGCATTCTGGATGGTTGGTTGCAATCGACTGAGCGATGTTTTGCAACATTAAGGTTTTACCCGCCTTGGGGGGCGATACGATCAACCCCCTTTGGCCTTTACCGATGGGGGCGATCAAGTCAATCACCCGAGCAGTAATGTCTTCAGTAGAGCCGTTACCACGTTCTAAGGTGGTTCGTTCAGCCGCATGCAGTGGCGTTAAATTCTCAAACAGCACTTTGTTTTTGGCGTTTTCCGGCGCTTCATAGTTAATTTCATTAACTTTTAGCAAAGCAAAATACCGTTCACCTTCTTTAGGCGGACGGATTTTGCCGGCGACGGTATCACCGGTGCGTAAATTGAAACGCCGGATTTGACTGGGTGAGACGTAGATATCATCCGGTCCAGCCAGATACGAGCTATCCGCCGAGCGCAGAAAGCCGAAGCCATCTTGGAGAATTTCTAACACCCCGTCGCCGAAAATGTCCTCTCCACTTCTAGCGCGAGCTTTAAGAATGGCAAAGATCAGGTCTTGCTTGCGCGATCTTGCCATGTTGTCCAGTCTGAGTTCTTGGGCAATATCGACCAGTTCGGTCGCAGATTTTTTCTTGAGTTCGGTCAGATTCATTCGGGTTGACTTAGTAGGATCATACAGAATAAAGCCCCCTCAGAAAGGAGCCGGTAAGGGGGTAGGATGCGATTACGGTGCGGTATTGTTATGAGATTGACAATCATTGACAAAGATACAGGCTTTGACCGCTGGTGTCTAGTGCCTGGTGCCGTACACCACAATGGCGTGTGTTACAGATGCTGATCGAGAAATGCCGATAACTGAGACTGGGCTAAACTGCCCACCGTCGTTGCTTCGACTTGACCGTTTTTAAACAGCATCAGGGTTGGAATGCTACGAATGCCGTATTGAGCGGGCACCTGTGGGTTATCATCAATATTGACTTTAACCACTTTGACCTGCCCAGCGTATTGGGTGGCGATGGCATCCAACATGGGTGCAATCGCTTTACAGGGGCCACACCACTCGGCCCAGTAATCAACCAGCACCGGCTGGGAGGATTGTAGAACTTCGGTTTTAAATGTTTCATCCGTTACATAAGCGATAGAGCTGCTCACAGTACTGGCCTCCTATGTTGTATTTGAGCGACAATTATGAGAGTGGAAACGTTATGGATAGGGTTTCCCCTAGGGATACTTTACCCGTATAAGAGTCGTTGCCGAGGGGGCAATGGTTTACAATTAGGGTCGCCCGCCCTGATTACCAGACTCCTGTTGCCACTGTGCAGGTTGGGTTGACACCTGCTGAACTAAAATTAAAATAGCGCGGTCAATGGGTTGGTGTTGGGTTGCTAAAAAAACGGCAATCCAAGCTACGCGGCTATTAGATCCGACAATCAGTTGGCATGGCTATAGGTGTCTATTTGAGACCAACTTGTGATAAATATCAAGTCTTATCGTCTAGAGGATGCGCGTTCAACCATTATGGAAACTAATCATCTTACTTCAGTACCCTTCGTGCGCTTCGCACTGACCCCATCCTTGCTGGAAAGCTTGGAAGATCACGGTTTAGAGTATTGTACCCCGATTCAAGCCCAAACTTTACCCTTAGCATTAACCGGCAAAGACATCGCCGGTCAGGCGCAGACCGGAACGGGCAAGACGGCGGCTTTTTTACTCGCCACACTGCATTATCTGATGGAAACGCCTGTCGAGGAGGATAAGATCGGTCCTTGGGCGATTATCTTAGCACCCACTCGGGAGCTGGCGATGCAGATCCATCGTGATGCTGAATTATTAGGCTGCTACACCGGATTAAAATGTGCCGCCGTTTACGGTGGCACGGGCTATGAAAGCCAACGTCGCCAATTAGAACAGGGCGTCGATGTGGTTATTGGTACACCGGGACGCATCATCGACTACTACAAGCAACGGGTGTTGAACCTCAAAAATATTGAAGTGGTGGTGCTCGACGAGGCCGACCGGATGTTTGATCTGGGTTTTGTATCCGATATCCGTTTTATGTTGCGCCGGATGCCGCCTCCTGGTCAGCGGATCAATATGTTGTTTTCGGCTACATTATCCGCCAAGGTCATGGAACTGGCCTACGAGCACATGAATGATCCGCAGGTGGTCAAAATTGAATCCGAGCAAGTCACCGCCGATAAAGTGCGCCAACGGCTTTATCATGTGGCCTCACAAGATAAAATGGCGCTGTTACTGGGGTTATTGCATCAGGAAAAACCCAAGCGCAGTATGATTTTTGTCAATACCAAGCGAGCGGCAGAACAGGTTAGCGACTACCTCAATAGCAATGACTACAGCGCCGATGTGCTGTCGGGTGATATCCCACAAACCAAGCGGCAACGGCTTCTGGAAAAGTTCCAACGCGGTGATCTGCCGTTTTTAGTCGCCACCGATGTAGCCGCCCGCGGACTGCATATTGATGCCGTCAGTCATGTGATCAATTACGATTTACCACAAGATCCGGAAGATTACGTCCATCGTATTGGTCGCACGGCACGGATTGGCGCTGCAGGTGATGCGATTAGCTTGGCCTGCGAAGAATATGTGTATTCTTTGCCAGATATTGAGCAATTCATCGAGCAAAAAATTGCGGTAGAAGCGGTAACTGAAGCGCTGTTAGTCGATGTCAAACCACGGCAGCGCCCACCGCGTAAACGCGGGGTTCGCAGCGGCCGTACTGGTGTACGGCGGCGGCGTTCAACGGCTCAAACACGTTGATCAGTCGTGCAAGTATTCCTTGATCCGCCGTTTTAACGTCGATAATGGTATCCCTAGCTCCCGAGCCGCTGCCGTCTTATTGTCGCCATTGCGGGCTAAGGTGTCGATAATCATCTGCCGTTCCAGTTCACGCAGTTTGGTACGTGCTGGGGCACCCTCGACCTCAGTGGAGGACTCTGGACTGACCGAGGGGGCATGAAATTCTGATCCAGCCTGAGGCGGTGAACTGGCCTGGGGTAAGTGCAAATCCTGCACGGTAATGCACCCCTCTTGGCATAGAATCGCGGCTCGTTCGATGACATTACGCAGTTCACGGACATTACCGGGCCATTCATACTGCTGCAGCGCGTGCACCGCATCAGGTGTGAGCTGGCATGAGTCGTCTAAGCGTTTGAGAAAAGCGTTCACCAATAGCGGGATATCTTCAGGGATTTCCCGCAGTGCCGGTACGCGCAACGGCACCACCGATAAGCGATAAAATAAATCGGCACGAAACTGTCCGGCACGCACCATAGCCTGAAGGTCACGGTGAGTCGCCGCCACCACTCGCACATTCACCGCTACCGGCTTGTCCGCACCAATCGGTGTGACCTCACGGCTTTCCAAAGCACGCAGCAACCGTGGCTGTAGATCCAAGGGTAACTCACCTATTTCGTCGATGAATAATGTTCCCCCATCGGCACGGCGAAAAGCCCCCTCGCGGCTTGCGGCGGCTCCCGTAAACGCCCCTTTCACATGACCAAATAAATCATTGCGGACCATCTCCGCATCGGTGACCGAGGCATCAAACACCACCAGCGGCCCTGTGCGTTTGGATAAATCATGTAAGGTACGCGCCACTAATTCCTTACCACAGCCTGATTCACCTTGAATCAGTATGGTGGCGGTTGTCGGAGCCAACATATTAATATAATTGTAGAGTTCAAGCATACGCGGACTGCTGCCGATCAGATCCCCTAAACGAGTAGCCGTCGGCGCTGCCGATGACGACAGTTGGTCACTGCGCCGCAACAATAAGCGGGTATAACCCATAGAACAGGGCATATCACCCAGCAAATAACATTCGCTGATCCGTAATTGGCCGACAAAAGTACCGTTAGTGGAGTCCAAATCGCGCAGCAACAAACCCTCTGGCGTGAACTCCACCTGGGCATGGTGGCGCGATACGGCTTTATCAGACAAAACAATATCATTGTCTGAGGCGGTACCGATACGTACCGTCGATTGCATCAGTCGTCCAGAGCGACCGGCATCAGGGCCGGTAACCACAAAAAAATTCAGTACATCTACAGCTTGAGCAGATGCAATGGTGCGAATAGCTTCAGTACGCGAATCGTCATTAGAGGTCATAGGTTTGGCAGTACCGCTCGCATAGATCGACAGATACTATGATATAGACCGGTTAGGGTAGCAAGTCATCACACAATGCCGACCCATCAGAATTACAAAACCGCAATACTGGCATCCGCTCGCGGTTCAGTCCCTCCACAATACACGCCACTGTCTGGATCGCGCAGAATAATCTGCCCACGACCATAGCTCAGACTGTCGCAGGCAATGCCCACCTGATGGCCACGTTCTGCCATAGCCTGGGCTAAATAAATTGGATAGGCATGTTCCAAGCCGATACGCCGCCCACCCACCCATTGCCAGCGGGGGGCGTCCAAAGCCGCTTGGGGGTTCAGACCAAAATCGATCAGATTCATCATCACTTGCAAATGGCCTTGAGGCTGCATAAAACCGCCCATAACCCCAAACGGCCCCAAAGGAGTGTCGCCGACACTGAGAAAACCGGGAATGATGGTGTGCATTGGCTGTTTGCCGGGGGCTAACGCATTGGCGTGGTGCGGATCAAGACTAAAACTATGGCCACGATTATGCAGAGCAATGCCAGTACCCGGCACCACCACCCCCGAGCCAAACCCATGATAATTACTTTGGATAAAGGACACGCTGTTGCCCTCACAATCTGCCGTCGCCAGATACACCGTCCCTCCAGCCTGGGGCTGGCCGGGCTGCGGGTCTAAGGCCGTCACACTGATCAACGCCCGACGCTGGCGGATATAGTCGTCATCGAGCAAAGCGGCCACGCTGGTGCGCATAAAGCGCGGGTCAGTAATATGAGCAAAACCATCGCTGTAAGCCAGCTTCAAGGCTTCTAACTGGCGATGCAGGACATCAGGATGGTCGCGATGCTCCGGAACGCCAAAACCTTCCATTATTTTCAAGGCTTGCAAGGCCACTAAGCCCTGACCATTGGGCGGAATTTCCCAGACTCGATAACCGCGATAATCGACGCTAATCGGCTGCACCCACTGCACGCTGTAGTCGGCTAAATCATCACCCCGCAACATTCCGCCCGTCTGTTGGGAAAACGCATCAATCTGTTCAGCCAAAGCCCCTTGGTAAAAACTCTCCGCTTGGCTGGCTGCCAAGGCTTCAAGGGTCGCCGCCTGCTCAGGATTGCGGTACAACTCACCTGCGCGTGGTGCGCGCCCTTGCAGCGTAAAACCGTCAAACCACGGGCGGGTACTCGGCTCATTCAGCACGGTGGTAAAGTGCGCAGCAGCGCGCTGCCAGAGCGTAGCCACTACAGGCGATACTGGAAAACCATGGCGAGCGATATCAATGGCGGGTGCCAATAAACGCGCAAAATCAAGCCGACCATAGCGTTGCGCCAGCGCACTCCAAGCGGCGGGCGTACCGGGCACGGTCACCGGCAACCAGCCGTGCTCGGGCATCGTGCGATGTCCTGCCGCCGTAACGGCATCCAGCGTCAGCCGCCGAGGCGCTCCCCCACTGGCATTCAAGCCCAGCAGCTCACCACGCCCCTGATTCACCGCCTGCAACCACACCAAGGCAAAGGCATCACCACCGATACCACAACTGGTTGGCTCTACCACGGTCAGTACTGCTGCCGCCGCAATGGCGGCATCGACAGCGTTACCCCCTTGGGCTAACACATCACGCCCGGCCTGACTGGCCAGTGGCTGAGACGTGGCGACCATGCCATTGCGGGCATAGGTCATACTGCGCCGCGAGGGATAAGGCTGTTGGGTTGTGAACAGGTTGAGCATGAGTGTTCCTAAAATGCTAGATCATATCGTTATCCTGCACGAGCGACAACGGCAACATCGACCGTATGCGCACCACCGGCTTTAAGCACCTGCGCCAATTCGCGCAGGGTACTGCCGGTGGTCATCACATCATCAATTAACAGCACATGACGATAGGCCAGTGGGCGCTGTAAGGCAAAAGCCGCTCGCACATTACGCGCTTTGAGTGGGCGGCTGAGTTGGCTTTGTGGTTGAGTATAGCGCACGCGCACAGCGACATCGGTCAATAGCGGGACTTTCCAATGCCGCGCCAAAGGCCGCGCTAACTCTACGGACTGGTTAAATCCCCGCTGGCGCAAACGCGCTGGGTGCAAGGGAACCGGCAACACCGCCTCAGCGTCGGCCAGCGCAGTAGGGTGCAGCGCATCGCGCAATAATTCACTCAGTAACCGCCCGGCGACTAAGCGACCGTGAAACTTAAACGCTTGGATCAATTGATCCACCGGTGGCTGATAGCGCAAAGCGGCCCAAGCACGCTCGAAAGCCGGCGGGTGTTGCTGGCAATGCCCACACAGCGCCACTGTAGCCAGCGGTTCTGCACAGCATGGACAGGCGGTCAACAGGCGTGGCAGCGTCTGTAAACACCCCGCGCACAAATCCCAGCCTGGCATCCCCGGCGCTCGGCAGACCAAGCAGTGCGCGGGGAATAAACGCGCTTCAACCTGAGTTAACCACCGCGACCAATCCGCAAGTTGCATTACGGCAAGAGTACCGTTGAACCCACCGTTTCACGCGCGGCTAATGCCCGTTGAGCCGCCGCGGCTTCTTGCAGCGGGAAGCGCTGGCGGACTGCGATGCTGACTACCCCGCTGGCCACCACGGCAAACAGCTCAGCCGCTGCCGCCAACAGCGCCTCACGGGTCGGCACATAAGCCGCCAACACCGGTCGGGTTAAATACAACGAGCCTTTTTGCGCTAACACCAACGGGGCTACCGGTTCCACCGCACCGGAGGCATTACCGAACGACACCATCATGCCACGGGGACGCAGACTGTCCAAAGAACCCGACCACGTCGCCCGGCCAACCGAGTCATAGACCACCGCCACCCCTGCACCATCAGTCAGTGCCTTCACCCGCTCTGGAACACTTTCACGGGTGTAGAGAATGGTATGATCACAGCCATTAGCCTGAGCTAATTCGGCTTTGGCCTCAGTGCTCACCGTACCGATGACTGTAGCACCTAAATGTTGCAACCATTGACAGGCGATCAGACCCACGCCACCCGCTGCGGCATGAAACAATACCGTCTCACCCGGCTGCACCGGATAAGTCTGGCGGATCAGATACTGGGCGGTCAGACCTTGCAGTAACATGGCCGCTGCCTGCTGATCATCGATAGCGTCGGGTAATGGGATTAAATGACGTACTGGCATAATCCGGGCTTGAGCGTAGGCTCCGATCGGTCCGGTGCAACTGCCCACCCGATCGCCGATGTTAAGCACCTTGACCCCCTCGCCTACAGCTTCAACCACACCAACGGCCTCATTGCCTAAACTGCTCGGCAAGGCTAAAGGGTACAAACCGGTGCGTTGATAAATTTCAATAAAATTAAGACCGATTGCCGTATGACGCACTCGAACTTCGCCCGGACCGGGATCACCAACCGCCACAGATTCCCAGCGTAATACTTCAGGTCCACCGTATTCATGAATGCGAATTGCGCAGCTCATAACAATTCCTCCTAGCAAGATGCTTCGGGTTATGGAAAAATAAAGCTAATTGTAACCTTAAATGAACGTAAAATTTCGTGATCGACTCGGAGGGTTATCGGGCTAACGTCGGTATTATTTTGTGCAACACAGATCGTCAATTGCTCTGGGCTAAGCGAATTCGCCAACGATCTTGGCAATTCCCCCAAGGTGGCATCCATTCCCATGAGACGCCGGAAGATGCCATGTATCGTGAATTGAGCGAGGAAATCGGACTGCTGCCTGAGCATGTTGAGGTCATGGGGTGCACACGCGGTTGGCTGCGCTACCAAATTCCACAGCATCTGGTGCGCCGTCACAGTAAACCGACCTGCATTGGCCAAAAACAGGTGTGGTATCTGCTGCGTATGGTGGGATCGGAATCCGATGTTCGCCTTAACGCTAGCGGTCACCCCGAATTTGACTATTGGCGCTGGGTAGATTATTGGTATCCGGCGCGTGCCGTCGTGGCGTTTAAACGCCCGGTGTACCTACGCGCCTTGCAAGAACTCGCCCCATTGCTATTTCCCAATAATGTCGGCATGATGACGCCACCCGTTAACGGTCAACGCTCGAAATCTCGTTCACGGCGTTCACGGCGCAACACCTCGTCGTCTTCACCTTCCCGTTAACCAGCCATATTGCTTGCTTATGCTTGAATCTTTGCGACGCATTGTCCACGAAGTCAATGCGGCTCATAACCTCGACGAAGCGTTAACGCTGATTGTCGATCGAGTCAAACCGGTCATGCAGGCGGATGTCTGCTCGGTGTATCTCACTGACCCCGAAACTGGCGAGCATGTCCTGATGGAAACTGACGGACTGCGACCCAGTGCGGTGGGGCGCGTGCGCCTGCTGCCTGATCAAGGCTTGGTGGGGCTGGTCGCCAGCCGTGCTGAGCCAATTAATCTCGATAATGCCCCCGGACATCCTAATTTTCAATTCATTGCCAGTACTGGTGAAGCCCCCTTTCATGGTTTTCTCGGTGTGCCGATTATCCGGCGGGGCACCACACTTGGTGTATTGGTGGTGCAACAACGTGAAGCACGGCGCTACACTGGTGATGAAGAGTCCTTTTTGGCCACCTTGGCGGCACAACTCGCCGGCTCGATCAGCCTAGCGGAAGTCCGCCAGCGCCTAGAACGCTTAGATACCGGCACCCTGATCGGCACAGTGTTTCTAGAAGGCGTCGCGAGTACCCGTGGTTTAGGGATTGGTGAAGCTGTGGTGGTATTTCCCGATGCGGCGTTGGATGCCGTACCCGATAAACACGTCAGCGATCCCGAAGCTGAGATCGAACGGTTTAATCAAGCGGTTAGTGCCGAAGTGGCTGAGTTGAAAAAACTCGGCGATCAATTGGCTGATGTGCTCTCGGCAAGCGACCGGGCCTTATTCGATGCCTATGCCTTGTTACTCAGCAGCGACAGTTTGGTTGAAGGTACAGTTACTCGGATTCGCCAAGGCATTTGGGCACCGGCGGCTCTACGGCACACCATCAGCGAGTTTGCCAATGTTTTTGAGGAAATGGATGATGATTATTTAGCGGATCGAGCGGCAGACATTCGTGATTTAGGCCGCCGCTTGCTCGAACGACTCCAACAAACCGCCGGACGTGAACGTCACTACCCAGAACGGACTGTACTCATGGGGGAAGAAATCAGCGTCTCCCAATTTCTAGAAGTCCCCCAAGATCGTCTGGTCGGCTTGGTATCGGTTCATGGAACCAGCGCCTCCCATGTTGCATTGCTGGCTCGTGGGCTGTCTATTCCCGCCGTATTTGGACTGCAATCCGCCCCATTGGATCGACTCAATGGCCGTCAGGTGGTGGTGGATGGCTACTCTGCCCGAGTGTGTGTCCATCCAGGCCCCACACTGATTGAACAATATCGGCGCCTCGCGAAAGAAGAAGCCGAACTCTCGCATGAATTAGAAGCCCTGCTCGACCAACCCGCCATCACGACGGATGGCCATGACTACCGCTTATTAGCGAATGCAGGGCTACATGCCGATGTGGCCGCTGCCCGTGAACGCCGTGCGCAAGGCATCGGTCTATACCGTTCAGAACTGCATTTCTATTTGCGTGACCGTTTTCCCGGCGAAGATGAACAAACGGCAACCTATCGCCGCGTCTTGCAAACTATGGCACCCGCTCCGGTCACACTGCGAACCCTCGATATCGGTGGCGACAAACCTCTGCCTTATTATCCTATTAAAGAATCCAATCCCTTTTTAGGCTGGCGGGGTATTCGGATCAGTCTCGATCAGACCGATATTTTCAAAACCCAACTCCGTGCGATGCTGAGAGCCAGCGCTGTGCATCCGAACATGGGAATTATGTTCCCGATGATCAGTTGTGTCAGCGAACTCACCCAAGCGTTAGTCGTGTTGCACGATGCTTATAGAGAGCTGATTGAAGATGGGATGCCGGTCAACTTACCACGGATCGGAATTATGGTTGAAGTCCCATCCGCCGCTTATATGACCCGCACCTTAGCACGAATGGTGGATTTTATTGCGGTTGGCAGCAATGATTTAACCCAGTATCTACTGGCTGTGGATCGCAATAATGTTCGGGTGGCTCATCTGTACGACAGCCTGCACCCAGCGGTTTTATTCACCTTAAATCATGTGTGTCGGCAAGCGCATGCCGCCGCTCGACCGGTGAGTGTCTGCGGCGAAATGGCGGGTGACCCCGCTAGCGCTTTAATGCTGATGGGCATGGGGATCGATGCGCTGAGCATGAGCTTGGGTAATTTGCTTAAAATCAAATGGGTTGTGCGCAGTTTCAGCTATGCTGAAACCCGCGGATTACTCAAAGAAGCCTTACAAATGGATAACGCCTCCCAAGTTCGCGCCCGTCTCAATGCGGCCTTGGATGAACGCGGTTTAGGGGGATTAGTTCGGGCTGGACGCTGAGGCTTACACCTGTAACCAAAACGTCACCGGCCCGTCATTGGTCAGGCTGACCTGCATATTGGCTCCAAATACTCCGTGAGCCACTGGGTGATGCTGGCACTGGATCTGCTCAAGCAACTCATTGAATAATTGTTCACCCTGTTGCGGTGGTGCGGCAGGGGTAAAACTTGGCCGATTACCTTTACGGGTATCGGCCGGCAAGGTGAACTGCGGCACCAGCAGCACCCCACCTTGAATATCCTGCACGCTGAGGTTCATCCGTCCCTCGGCGTCGGCAAATACGCGGTAACTGAGCAGTCGCTGCCCCAAACGCTGCACATGGGCTGAGCGGTCATCACGCTCTACCCCAACAAACACCAATAGCCCACGGTTGATTTCAGCAACGTTGACCTCTGCAACTTCAACCCGCGCCCAAGTAACGCGCTGCAGCAAACCAATCATGCCAAACGGGCTGCCATAGTGCGGGTGGCCGTCACCAAGGCATCGACAATGCCTGGCTCCGTTGCCGCATGACCTGCGGCACCGATGACACTCAACTCGGCATTCGGCCACACTTGATGTAAAGCCCAAGCATTATCGAATGTAGTCACCACATCGTAGCGACCGTGCACAATGGTTCCAGGAATATCGGCCAAGACATAGGCATCCCGCAGTAATTGATCAGGCTCCAAAAAACAATCATTAACAAAATAATGCGCTTCAATCCGAGCCAAACTTAAGGCTTTGCGCGCCTCAGCAAAATGATCGACCACTTCGCGCCGCCGCTCTAGGGTCAACACCGTACCCTCCCAAACCGACCAAGCCCGAGCCGCCCGTAAACGTTCTAATTCATCATCACCGGTTAAACGCCGGTAATACGCATGGAGCAAATCGCCACGTTCCAGTTCAGGAATCGGTGCGATAAAGGCTTCCCAAGCGTCAGGAAACAGACGGCAAGCGCCTTCCTGATAAAACCAACGAATGTCACGGGGACGACCAAGAAAAATGCCTCTAAGAATCAATCCGCTGACTCGTTCTGGATGCGTCTGGGCATAGGTCAAGGCTAAGGTAGACCCCCAAGAACCTCCGAAAACCACCCAGCGCTCAATACCCAATGCCGTGCGAATCGCTTCAATATCGGCAATCAGATGGGCTGTGGTGTTATCCGTCAAATCCGCATGCGGGGTCGAGCGTCCACACCCACGCTGGTCAAATAACACAATGCGATAGCGTTCAGGATCAAAAAACCGCCGATGTACCGGGTCACACCCCCCTCCCGGCCCACCATGGAGAAATAATGCGGGCAGGCCATCAAGATAACCACATTCCTCCACATATAAGGTATGGCGGGCATCAACCGGCAATTCACGGGTTGCATAAGGCTGGATACTCGGATACAGCGTCTGCATAAAAACCTCTGTTAAATGTGTGTTCAGGGATAACACAGTAACAAAACCACCCTGAGTGCGCTAATCCAAACTGTTGCAACACCGGATTCAACGCTGGGGCTATGGTGCAGCAAGCACCTGATCCAATACCGTTTGCAGGGTCGTATCCAGCGGAGCACTCGCGGCCAGCTCACGGCCTTCCCAGTCAAGGCTGACACTATGAGCGTGTAAAAATAATCGTGATAATCCCTGAGTTTTCAACCAGCGGTTCAATTCACGATCACCGTATTTGGTATCTCCAGCAATCGGATGACCCAGCGCAGCAGCATGAACTCGAATCTGATGGGTTCGCCCAGTAGCGAGCTGTGCTTCTAACCAAGACACGCGCTGAGCGATGGTTAAGGGGCGAAACCGAGTGTGCGCCCGCCGCCCCTGTTCGCTGACCACTACTCGGCGCTCGCCGCCTTGCAGCACATTTTTATCCAAGGATAACTCCACCGTCTTGTGGCCATGTTGCCAGTGTCCGGCCACCAGCAATAAATAGCGTTTGTCCACCGCGCCCGTCCGCAAAGCCGCGTGCCAACGTCGCAGGGCTTGGGCAGTTTTAGCCACTAATAAACACCCGCTGGTCTCCCGATCCAAGCGATGCACCAACTCCAAAAAAGCCTGCTGGGGACGCAAAAACCGCAGAGCTTCAATCACCCCATAGTCTAAACCGCTGCCCTTGTGTACGGCCAGACCACTGGGCTTATTGAGCACCAGTACCTCAGCGTCTTCATGCACAACAGCCTGTGCTAACTCATCCAGCACCCGATCCGGCGGTCGTCGTGGTGACTCTTGCACTGCCATTCTCAGCGGCGGCAGCCGGAGCGTATCACCGGCTTGCACTCGATAATCGGGCTTGATCCGCGCTCCATTAATCCGCACCTCACCTTTGCGGAGAATCCGATAAATCCGGCTACGCGGCACACCGCGCAATACCCGCAACAGGTAGTTATCAATGCGTTGACCCGCATGTACGGAATCGATAGCGATCATTTGCACACTGTGGGAGGTGTGCAGTAGATCAGCAGAGGGGGCAGGAGATTGTGAGGTCATGCACGTTAGTTAAGTCGTATCCATAAAACGGTTCATGCTAGCACAGGTTGCTGAGTAGCGATTAACCCGGCATATAAATAGATGGTGGTGTTTCAAAAAAGCGAGACGGTTATGGCGTTAATGGAAGTTGCCTGCCCATTTTGTGTAAGCACTGATGTTGTAAAACGTGGACTCACATCAAACGGCAAACCGCGTATGGTGAACGAAATACCAAATGGGTGCAACCTGCCGAGCGCGCCTCAGCTCACCGACCAGTGCCCGACCCTAATGAACTCGCTTCAGGAGATCGTGACCTTCGTCGAGGACGGGCTGGAACACGAAACCGCCACCCATGAGGTTGAACAAGGGGTGTTGACGCGG
>PWUP01000107.1 GCA_003562535.1 Gammaproteobacteria bacterium
GAGCCAATCTTGACCCTATGGGGCTGATGAAACCGATGTTTCCCGTGCAACTGCAAACTCTAGAAATGTTACAACGAATGTTCTGGGAAGCGTTTCAAAAAGCCGGAAATAATCAATCAGGTGATGGCAGCACCACTGATTCAGCCGCCCAGGATAACCCAGACAAGCCGACTGAGCAGCACTGATATGACTTACCGCATTGCGCCCTCAATCCTTGCGGCTGATTTCGCTCGTTTGGGCGAGGAAGTCACCGCCACCCTAGAGGCCGGTGCTGATTGGGTGCATTTTGATGTCATGGACAACCACTATGTGCCCAACCTTACTATCGGGCCATTGGTCTGCGAGGCGCTGCGCAAGCACGGCGTCACGGCCTTCATTGATGTGCATCTGATGATTAAGCCGGTGGATCGCATCGTGCCTGATTTTGCCAAGGCCGGTGCGAATCTGATCAGCTTTCACCCCGAAGCCAGTGAACACATCGACCGCACCTTACAATTGATCCATGATCAGGGCTGCCAAGCGGGCTTGGTGTTTAACCCCGCCACCCCGCTGCATCATCTGGATCATGTTATGGATAAGATTGATTTAATCCTGATTATGTCAGTCAACCCCGGTTTTGGCGGCCAGTCGTTTATTCCTCAAGCCCTGAACAAATTACGCGAGGCTCGCCAACGGATCGTGGCCAGCGGCCGGGATATCCGCCTGGAAATCGACGGCGGGGTTAAGATTGATAATATCCGCGCCATTGCCGAGGCGGGTGCGGATACCTTTGTCGCTGGTTCAGCCATTTTCGCTGCGCCCGATTATCGACAAGTGATCCGCGCCATGCGTGATGAACTGGCAAAGGTGGGTCATGCGCTGGCTTGAGCATGATATTCATGCGGTGTTATTCGATCTCGACGGTACTTTAGTCGATAGCGTCCCCGATCTGGCCCATGCGGTTAATGCGGTGTTGAGCGATTATGGACGAGCCACGGTAAATGTTAATGCCGTGCGTCAGTGGGTGGGCAATGGTGCTGATCGGCTGCTGGAACGCGCCTTTACCGGTGATTTCCACGGGCGTTTACCCGCTGCTGAACTCGATAGGATTCGTCCGCAGTTTATGCGCTATTACGATCAGGGGCTGTGTGTCGGCAGTCAGCTCTACCCGGGTGTGGTCGATGGGGTGAAAGCGGTGTATGCCTTGGGTTTAGCCGTAGGCTGTGTGACCAATAAACCCAGCCGTTTCGCCCGTCCGCTGCTGGAACAACTGGATATTGCCGCGTACTTTACGGCCATTGTTGGCGGTGATGACGCCCCCCAGAAAAAACCCCATCCCGCGCCGTTGTTACTGGCCGCCGAACGGTTAAGGGTTGCGCCGGCTCAGTGCTTAATGGTCGGTGATTCCCAACACGATGTGGCAGCAGCTCGCGCCGCCGGATGTCCCGTTATCGCCGTGCCTTATGGCTATAACCACGGTGAAGACATCCGCGCCGCACAACCCGATGGCGTGATTGACAGTCTTGCCCAGCTCGCTGCACTGTTACGGCCTGCCGCGTAAATTTCAGCCTAGGATATCCGCCACTGTGGACAGAACCCGCTTTCAACATCTCGTCGAACAAGGTTACAACCGTATCCCCATGCATCGGGAGATGCTGGCTGACCTCGATACCCCGCTGAGTACCTATCTCAAACTGGCCGATGCCCCCTATTCCTATCTGCTGGAATCGGTGCAAGGTGGGGAAAAATGGGGGCGTTACTCCATGATTGGCCTGCCCTGTCGCAAAATGATTCGGGTGCGCGGGCATAAGATCAGCGTGGAACATGCAGGGGAAATCGTCGAACAGGCCGAAGTGGCTGATCCCTTGACTTGGATTGGGGAATTTCAATCCCGTTATCGGGTAGCGCCTGCCGATGCCGATTTACCGCGTTTCACCGGCGGTTTAGTCGGTTATTTTGGCTATGACATCATCCGTTATATCGAACCTCGCTTAGCCCACAGCCCCAACCCTGATCCGCTGGACACCCCCGATGTCTTCTTACTGGTGTCGGAAAATGTGGTGGTTTTCGATAATTTATCCGGCAAATTATACGTCATTACCCTGATTGATCCGGCGCTGGAACGCGCTTATGACAAGGCTCAGCGGCGGCTGGACGAGGTGATCGACAAACTGCGCACCCCCTTGGCGGGTTACAGCAGCCTACCGCCAGACACTGGTCGTGACATCGGTGAGCGCGATTTCACTGCCAGTTTCAGCCGTGCCGATTACGAAGCTGCCGTCGAGCGGATTAAACGCTATATCATTGATGGCGATTGCATGCAGGTGGTGCCCTCACAGCGCATGGCGATTCCCTTCGATCAGCCACCGTTGAATCTGTACCGAGCGCTGCGCAGCGTTAACCCATCGCCCTATATGTATTACTTAAACTTGGCCGATTTCCACATTGTCGGTTCCTCGCCAGAAATTCTAGCGCGGCTGGAAGGTCGGCAAATCACCGTGCGTCCGATTGCCGGTACCCGTCCACGAGGTGTCACTGAAGCCGAGGATCAGGCGCTGGAGCAGGATTTACTGGCCGATCCCAAAGAATTGGCCGAGCATTTAATGCTGATTGATCTGGGTCGCAACGATGTGGGCCGAGTCAGCACCATAGGTAGTGTGCAAGTCACCGAGAAAATGGTGGTCGAGCGTTATTCGCATGTGATGCACATTGTCTCGAATGTCATCGGCACCTTGAAACCGGATTTAAACGCCATCGATGTACTGCGGGCTACCCATCCGGCCGGCACCCTCAGCGGTGCGCCTAAAATCCGCGCCATGGAAATCATCGATGAGTTAGAACCGGTTAAACGCGGCATTTATGCCGGTGCTGTGGGGTATTTATCCTGGAATGGCAATATGGACACCGCTATCGCCATTCGCACCGCCGTCATTCAAGACGGTACGCTCTATGTGCAAGCTGGCGGGGGCATTGTGGCGGATTCCGTACCCGCAGTGGAATGGGAGGAGACTCTGAACAAGCGCCGCGCCCTATTCCGCGCTGTAGCTCTGGCTGAGCGTGGGCTGCATGGCTAGTTCAAGCTTTTATATTACAATTCACCCCGATGTTCGTGGCGGTAAGCCTTGCATCAAAGGCACTCGAATTACGGTTGATGACATCCTTGAGTACATGGCAGGTGGCATGAGCGAAAACGAAATTCTAGCTGATTTTCCTAGCTTAACACCCGAACATCTGCAAGCAGTCTTAGCATTTAAAAATCAACAGGATAAATAATGCTGCTAATGATCGACAATTACGACTCCTTCACCTATAACCTGGTGCAATATCTGGGTGAGCTTGGAGCCGAGGTTCACACCGAGCGCAATGATCAGATTGATCTGGCCGCAATCGAAGCCCTGCAACCGGAGCGGATTGTGATCTCGCCCGGCCCCTGCACCCCGAATGAAGCCGGTATTTCACTGGCGGTTATCCAGCATTTTGCCGGACGGCTTCCGATTCTTGGCGTGTGCTTGGGCCATCAAGCCATCGGTCAAGCCATGGGTGGGCAAGTGGTACATGCCCGTCAGGTGATGCACGGTAAAA
>PWUP01000254.1 GCA_003562535.1 Gammaproteobacteria bacterium
CGCCGGAGACCCACACGCATTTGATGCACGCCTTCAATATCATCCCAAGAACGGGAGCTGGCTTCCCATTGCTCGATATAATCGAGATGTTGTTGCATCAGCGCCACAAAAGCTTGGGCGACGGTCTGGTCAGTGGTCAAAGGGGAATCTTGTTTGGACAGTTTCAACACGTAAGGCACTCCTCATGTGAACTTAATGTGAAATTGTGACAACATTCGACCTATATTACAGCGAATTGGCCGATAATTCATCCTTTATCGAGCCAACTGCCAATGACATCACGCAGCGTTTGGTACCACTGAGGTACCGCTGTCTGCAAGTACACCCACACATCGGCGCTGATTCGATACAGCAGCTCGCGAATGTCCCGGCAAATGTGCACGGTGTCTTGAATATGGGGATGTTGCTGCTGAATCCAAGCCTCGGGCACATAAGACAACGCCACAATGACGGCCACCCAAAGGATTAAACGCAATATACCACGCCCCCAATGGGCCAAGCGGCTCCGTCGTTGCGGCAGGGAAGCCACCGAACGGGGGTGAAGCTCATCCTCAGGGTGAGCCTCCGACTGCCACGCCCCACTCAGCGTCGGTTCTTCACGAGCCAGCGGATAAGCCGTGCGTTTCATGCTCTGTTCACCATTCAGATAAGAAAATTGAACCGTTAACCATAGAACGGTCATTATCACTATTAAATTGGCCAAAAAAGCCTTAATCTTTTATGTGCTATCACCTCATCAGGAGACTCAATATGTCGCTTCGACATTCTACCAGTGTCTTACTCCTTGCCGGGTTCAGCGTGCTTGCTCACTCGGCAGGGGCGCAAACCATTCATGCCGGTTCCCCAACCGGTAGTTATACCAATGACTTTTGCCCGCAAGTGGAAAAAGTCTTGAGAATACAGTATTTCGAACACCGCTGCGCCACCAGCGATGGCAGCGGCGATAATGTCGCTAAAGTCTTGGCTAACCCCGCCGATGTCGGGCTGGGTCAGTTTGACGTTGTGGCGGCTGCTAATGATGAAAATCCCGGCCAATTAGCCGTGGTCGATCCGGGTATCGGGCTGGAATGCTTGTATGCCGTCACCTCAGACACCCATGTGGATAGCTTACGCGGTCTATCGCCGCGTATGCCGGTTGCCCTACCCCCAGAACGCAGTGGTTCTAGTGGGACTTTCCGCTATCTGCAAACTTTGGACGAAAGTCTAGCGCAAATGCGCAGTATCACGTACTACGACAGCGCACTCAGCGCGGTACAGGCAGTGGCACAGGGCGATGCCGCTTTAGCCTTTTTCGTGCAATTTCCCAATACCCGCAACCCTGTGTTCGAAGCGATTAACGATGCCGGGCTAGAATTCGTGCCGGTGATTAACCGCGAGATTCTGCGGCGTCAGGTGTCGGGACAATCCGTGTATCAACCCCAAGAAGTGGTCGTCACCCCGGCCGGTCTACTGGGGCGGCTCACTGGGCGCGATCCTAAGAAAATCATCACCACCTGCATGCCCGTGGTGTTGTTCACCGGTGATCCCGGACTGTTTCCCGAAGGCAGTGCCGAACACCAAGACCAAAACGATTTAATCCAACAGTTGGCTAAAACCCAAGCCCCCAGCGGCGGTGAGTGGACGGATATTTTCAGAAACGCCGTGGCGGTCAGCCGCGAGCGAGTCGAATCCCTGCTGGATCGTTAAGAACTCACTGCGTCTCACCCTAGCCCTCTCCCCCATAAATGGGGGAGAGCGGACTTAACGCTGATCATTGGGTATGGTTACTAGGCCGAACGGGCGGCATCAGCGCGTGCAACGCGGGGGGGGCACCACCTAAACGCCAGCCATACACCACGTAATATTCCATAATCCGGCGAATATACCGACGGGTTTCAAAAAACGGGATGGTTTCTGCCCAGATGTCCGCATCCATAGGCTCATGCTCCGGCAACCAGCTCCGCACCCGACTGGCTCCGGCATTGTAAGCGGCGGAAGCCAATACCGGATTGGTTTGCAAACGCTGTAGGTTGCCGCGTAAATAATGGGCACCGTACTGAATATTGGTCGGCGGATGCAATAAGCGCCGCTCTCCTGCCCAAGTTTCGCCACGTTCACGCGCAATGCGTTGGCCGGTTGTAGGCAAAATCTGCATTAAACCCAGGGCATTGGCTGATGAACGGGCGTCCTCTTGAAACAGACTCTCTTGCCGCATCACCGCATAGATCCAAGCTGGATCAATCCCTTGCGTTTGCGCTGCACTCACGACCTGCTCTCGGTATGGCAAGGGAAAACGCAGCGTCAAATCATCCCACTCATCGGCACGCACCAATGCGACCACCGCTTGCCGATGCCATCCCCAGCGATCGGCTAAAACCGCTGCTGTACGCAACGCCTGCGGTGAACCATTATTTAATAAATGCCGCCATTCACGGCGAGCGTCAACATCCCGCTCTAGGTAGGTTAATTCACGAATTCTGAGCAAGGCAGAGCCGGCGGATGTCGCCATCCAGTTCTGAGGCACTGCACTGGGGTGATGAGTGATGGTATAAGGCTGTTGCAAACGATCAGCGGCGAGAAAACCGTAATAATCACGTTGACTGGCCAGCTCGGTATACAAGGCCCGAGCGGCACCGGGTTCACCTAGAGCCTCTAAAGCACGCGCCCGCCAATAGCGCCATCGCAGTTGTTGGGCGCTGGTAGCGCTTAAACGCTCGGTCTGGCGTAATACTTCGGGCCAGTCCTGAGCGCGCAAGGCCACACGAATCCGCCAGGCTTCGACCGACTCATCCACCCAAGGCTCGGGGATAGCCGCCAGCCGTTCGGCCGCACCAGGATGACCACGGGCGGCAACGAATACCGCTAACTGCCGCTGTAAAGCGTTCCACTCTGGATCACTAGCGCGCCGATAGCGGGCTTGTAATTGGTCAAACAGCGGCGCGGTCGCTACGGAATCGCGGCGTACCAGCACACGCAAGCCATGCAAGGCAAGATCAGCCGCATAGGGTTGATCGGCATCAAGCCGCCGAATCCGCCCGGGGTCGGCATGAATGGCTAACCAGCGTTCAGCCACAGTACGGCGCTCGCCTTGTAGTAAGTTATATAGATAACGGGCTAGACCGTCTTGCCCAGCCGCCATCGCCAAACCAAAGCGCTGCCAAATCCGTTCTTGGGTAAACCCGCCCCGTTCGCGCCATACGGCGAAAACCGGATCACACGCCGGAGGACGTGAGTGACCGTATACCCATACGGATTCAATCCCCTCTAAAGCCGCACTGGTGTGTCCCTGACTCAGCAAGGCTCGCCGGTACAAACAATCTAGGGTGACGTTATCACTCGGTTGATAATCTCGCAGGAATTGATCCCAGCGCTGATTATGCGCCAAATGGTGTAACCATTGGATACGCAAGCGCTCGGCCAGCGGTAGATCGGCATAATCACGGATAAACGCTTGGATCTCAGTCGCCGGAAATTCACCCAGACGTTGATGGAGATCGCGATACGCTAAATAAGGATACAGCGGATAATCACGCAGGGCGGTTCGAGCACCGTTGAGCGCATCACGCTCACCAGCCGCCAAGGCCGCATCAGCAACTCGAAACAGTTCACGCTGGCGGGTATAATCCGGTGCGGCCACAACAGTGCTGGCCCACACCAAGAGCAGCAGACTGGCGCTGAGTTTAACCCCCCAGCGCCTGTTGCCGATAATAGTGGTAAAAACGGAGCACACGCGGAACATAGGTCTGAGTTTCAGCAAAAGGTGGAATTTGACGACCGTGACGAATCACAGCATTTTCACCCGCATTGTAGCCTGCTAAGGCTAACTGCACATCATTATTAAAGTGATTTAATAACCAGCGCAGATAGCGCACCCCTCCTTCGATATTAGCAACGGGATCAAAGGCATTACTGACCCCAAATCGCTCTGCGGTCGCCGGCATAAGCTGCATTAACCCCATTGCCCCAGCCGGTGAGACCGCATTGGGGTTAAATGCTGATTCGGCACTGATCACCGCATGGACTAAATAAGGATCGATCCCATGCTGGGTGGCAATGCGGGTAATATACGGGGCATACTGCTGGCGATTGGTTTCATTAACGCGAAAGGGCAACCCCGTCGAGCCAGCAGGCACAGGTACCGAGGCGGAGCGCACTTGGCGGCCCTCACGCGGCGCAATAAGCTGCCACTCGCCACGCGAGGTGGAGATCCCCCCCTGAGCCACTGGCGCTGAGGACAATACCGTATCGGTTTGCTGAGCCGGTTCAGGTGCAACAGTTGAGGATGACGGGCGTGGGCGCTGGTATTGCGGCGTGGCCATCACCCGCTGGTAACGGCCATCACCTTGAGGATTATTGGTGATATGCCGCACCCCATTGCTGTCCACATACATATAAATATCGGCTTGCGCTGTACCGAGCAGCCATCCACTAAAAATGGCCGTTACCAAGACTAAGCGCACGCCCCTCATCGTCAAAACGATTTGCATCTTATAATGACCTAAACAAGACTGTAACAAAAAAGACAAAATTACCATATTGGCGTATAATCTACAGCAAAAATGGCACCGCCCAATAATCAAAGCGTTTTACCGTTGATTTATTAGCATTCTACCGCACCAAAGGCTGTCTGATGATGATAATTGAAACAACACGCCACGACACGACTGAACTGACCTCAACAATGGATGAGTCACTGTCCGAACCGGTTGCTGAGTCAGCCACCGTGATTCCATTACCTGAGCCAGCCACTCAAGCCAGTTCAGTGGCTGATAAACTCCCCCAAACAGACGAACCTAAAGATATGACCAAACACAGTTCTCATGATAATCACTTTGATATCGACAGTCCCGAATGGTATCTCAACCGTGAGTTGACTTGGCTGGCGTTTAATCGGCGCGTACTTAATGAAGCTGAAGACGAGCGCACCCCCCTACTCGAACGGGTGAAATTCTTAGCCATTGTCAGTGGCAACCTCGATGAATTTTTCATGAAGCGCATCGGGGGGCTAAAACAACAAGTCGGTGCTGGGATCAAAGAAACCTCAGTGGATGGGCGCACCCCAGAACAACAAATTGCTGAGTGTTACGCGGAAGTCCAAGATATTGAAGCACGGCAATGTGCCGTTTGGGACACCTTGCAGCCTTTGCTGGCGGAACAGGATATTTATGTCAAGTCGTATGCCGATTTGAGCTCAAAACAGCAAAAAGAACTGCGTGAACATTACATTACCAATATTTTTCCGCTGGTCACTCCACAATCGATTTCTCCGGCGCATCCATTCCCATTCGTGTCAAATTTGTCGTTAAATCTGCTGGTAGGGGTGCGTTATCCAGAGAGCCAACAGATCACCCTGACTCGGATCAAAGTGCCTCTAGGCTCCGGGGTGCCGCGCTTTTTGACGCTGTCCGATTCGGCGACCTTTGTCCAACTCGAAGATGTCATGACCAACAACCTAGACCTGCTGTTTCCGGGCATGGTGGTCGAGTCCTGCGAGCTGTTTCGTGTCACCCGCAATGCCGTCACGGAAAAAGACGAAGAGCAAGCCGAGGATTTGCTGGCCATGATCGAATCCGAACTGCGGGAACGCCGATTTGCGCCGATTGTGCGCTTGCAGATTCAATCGGGTATGTCCAGCGTACACAGTGGCATGTTGGCCGCTGAGCTGGGCTTGGATCAAGAAGCTGATGTGTTTGAAACCAAACACATGATGGGGTTATCCAGTTTATTCCAAATCCTATCGGTTGATCGACCGGACTTATCGGATCCACCGCATCATCCCACGGACAATGCCAAATTAGTGACGGCGAGCAATATTTTCCATGCCATCCGCGACACCGGCCCTATTTTGCTGCAACATCCTTATGAGTCCTTCGTGACCTCGGTCACCCGCTTTGTGCGCGATGCCAGCCGTGATCCCAAAGTGCTGGCGATGAAAATGACCTTATACCGCACCTCGGAGGACACCAAGATCGTCGATTACCTGATCGACGCGGCGCGTAACGGCAAACAAGTGGCCGTGGCCGTAGAACTCAAAGCCCGCTTTGACGAGGCGGCTAATATCCGTTGGGCGAACCGCTTGGAAGAAGCCGGTATCCACGTCACCTACGGGGTAGTGGGGCTTAAAACCCATTGTAAGGTGATTTTTGTGGTACGCCGCGATTACGACGGTCTGCGCCGCTATGCGCATATCGGCACGGGTAATTACAATGCCAGCACTGCCCGAATTTATACGGATCTGGGCATTCTGACCTGTGACCCGGTGATTGGCTCGGATTTAACTGAGTTATTCAATTATCTGACCACCGGCTATGTCCCCAAACGCAATTACCAAAAACTGCTGCCTGCCCCTAAATTGTTAAAATCGGGTTTAATCAGCCGCATTGAACGCGAAACCGAACATCATAAAGCAGGACGGCATAGCCTGATTCAATTCAAGATGAATGCGCTGGAAGACGTTGATGTAACCCGCGCCTTATATCAAGCCGCGCAAGCCGGGGTTAAAATTGATCTGATCGTGCGTGACACCTGCCGACTGCGACCGGGTATTCCGGGGCTTTCGGAAACGGTACGGGTTATTTCCATCGTCGGGCGCTTCTTAGAACACCCGCGCATTTACTACTTCCATAATGACGGTGCGGAAGAGTATTACATCGGTTCAGCCGATTGCATGAAACGCAATCTGGAGTCACGGGTTGAGGTCGTCACCCCGATAGAAGATGAAAGTTTACAAGCGGAGTTACGGCAACTGATCGACACCCAACTCAACGATCAGCGCAGCGCTTGGGAAATGGCCTCTGATGGCCGTTATCACCAACGCCGCCCCAGTGGTGATGATGACCCACGCGGCAGCCATGAAATCCAGATTGAACAGGCGGAAAAGCGCCAAAAAAGCAGCCTGCGGCTCAAAAAACGCCTACCTCAGGGGTTACCGAAACGGTAACTTATAGTCGGGCACAGGACGTGCCCGACGACCCGCCTATGATGTCGGGCAACGCTGCGCTTTTGCCCGACCTACCGCTCGCTGTTGTCCGGTAATCCGTTTGAATGGCTATATACACCAGCAAAACACCTGCAAGGCGGCCATCCGCAACATCACACATTACTTTCACAACGCGATAAGGTGCGTTTATAGGATGTGCCGACGCTAGGAGGCGCATCTTATAATTCAGCGCATCAATCGCGAACGATGCGCCTCCTAACGTCGGCACATCCTATAATTCAGCGCGGTTTGTTTCTGTGCACAGCCGGACGGGGCATCTTGCCCCGTCCGTAGCGTTTGTGGTGTACGGGCATCCGTGTCGATCTACGCAGCGGGTAACTCAAACGTTGCGACGGGGTGAATACCCCGTTGCGCAGGCGCTGTCTTCGCCTAAAGTTCGTTTGGCCAACGTGGCATCCAATGTCAACAGCTCCTAGATCCACCCGGTGACATTATCACGCACACAGTCCCAATATTCGGCACTAGCCGGCAAAACACCTGCAAGGCGGCTATCCGCAACATCACACATTATCAATCAACACCGGCTCAATGGTCTCAGCCAGCGGGAAATTAAAGACCTGGGCATAGAAATACAACTCCGCCTCTAAAGCCCGCTTGATGTTCGCCGCTTGCTTAAACCCATGCCGCTCTTCAGCAAAGGTCACATAGGCCACCGGCAAGCCCTTAGCCCGCAAAGCCTCCACCATGGATTCAGCCTGATTTGGCGGCACGACTTGATCCTGCAAGCCTTGAAAAAAGATGATCGGTGCGTCTAAACGGTCAATATGATGGATCGGCGAACGCTGGCGATATAACTCACGCGCCTCGGGATACGGCCCCACCAGTTGATCGAGATACCGGGCTTCAAACTTATGGGTATCACGCGCCAAGGTCTCTAAATCACTGATGCCATAATAACTGGCTCCGGCACGGAATACGCGGTGAAAGGTTAACGCCGCCAAGGTACTGTAGCCCCCAGCACTGCGGCCCCGAATCGCACAACGCTGCGGATCCACCCGCCCTTGCGCGATCAGATACTCCGCCGCCGCCACACAATCGGCCACGTCCACCTCACCCCATCCGCCGGTTAACGCTTGGTGATACGCTCGGCCATACCCCGTGCTGCCACGATAATTCACATCCACCACCGCAAAACCGCGTGAGGTCCAAAACTGGATCTGCAAATTCAACGCCATACGGGTCGCTGCCGTCGGCCCGCCGTGGCTGATCACCATCAGCGGCGGTAATTCTCCCGGCAAGCCCTGATAGTCGGGGTGCGTGGGCGGATAAAAAAAGGCATGTGCCTGAGCGCCTTGGGTGGTCGGAAATCGCATCGGCACCGGTCGGGCAATCGCCGCTGCATTCAGCGGCGCGCTACCCGCTGTGCGTAAAGTGCGCAGCGTCCCATCCAGTGGATCACGCTCCACAATGGCGCTCATTTGATCGGGCGCACCGGCGCGGAACACCAAGCGATCCCCATAACTGCGCAGCCCATCAATCTGGGTATAAGGCGTGGTCAGCGGTTCCAAGCGTTGACCCGGGCGAATTTGCCCGAGCGACCAGCGCCCCTCTTGGCAATACGCCGCGTATATCACGCCATCATCGTTGATGGCGTAGGTGGACATAGCAAACACCCATTGCGGCAAACCAAATTCTGCCGCCATAGGGCACAGCGGTTCGAGGTGCTGGCCTTGGCATTCGTACAGGTTCCACCAGCCACTGCGATCAGACACGCAATATAGGCGTTGATCTGGCCCCCATTGCGGCTGAAAAATCGACTCCTGAGGCCCACCCGCAAGGCGTTGAGCCTGGTGAGGCAGACCGGCAGCGTCGAGTTCGGCCCGCCATAGCTCGGTGCCATCCCAAGGTCGATTGGGATGATTCCAGCTCAGCCAGACCAGATGCTGACCATCGGGACTTAGGGTGGGTGAGCTGTAGAAATCCGCACCGCTGACCAAGACGACCGGCTCGGCCACAGCGGACGGCTCGGATGGCGCAGGGATTGCAACCAGGAGATTATCCGGCTCGCCGTGTTCGCTGTGGATTTCACACACCGCCAGCAGGCGCTGGCGCTGACCATCCCAGCATAAGTCCGCAAAGCGCGCGTTCGGTTGAGCGGTCAAGGCCACGGGCGGGCCTCCCGGGCGCTGCCGATAAATTTGCTGATCGTGGAGGTTGACGTAGTACATCACTCCCTGGGCGACGGTATAAGCGCCGCCGCCGTATTCATGCACTCGCGAACCGACACTGTGGGCTAACGGAGTACAGTCTGCACACTCGCCATTGGCGCTACGGCGCACCAGCACAACCCGACCGGCATCACTGGGGCGGGCTTCCGTCCAATAGGTGTCGGCACCGTCCAGCACAACATCACCCAAACCGATACTGCCTTGGACAATGGCGTCGGCGGTGACGGGCGACGGCCAACTCCCGTAGGCTCGCGGCGTCATGATGGACTACCGAGTTGGTGATCCATACGCTCCGCTGGGCGTTCACAACCGGCACAGCCGATGACTTTGGCCGGAACCCCAGCCACCGTACAATGAGCGGGGACTGGCTCCAGCACCACACTGCCCGCACCCACTCGACTGCCCTCACCGACTTCGACATTGCCAAGAATTTTAGCCCCGGCACCGATCAATACCCCTTGGCGCACTTTGGGATGTCGGTCACCGCATTCTTTGCCGGTACCGCCGAGGGTCACCTCATGCAGCATGGAAACATCATTTTCGACCACAGCGGTTTCACCAATCACTACACTGGTAGCGTGGTCAATCATGATCCCTCGCCCCAGACGTGCCGCCGGATGAATATCAGCGGCGAACACTTCAGACATCCGATTTTGCAGGTATAAGGCCATGTGCAGACGACGTTGTTGCCATAACCAATGCGCTGTCCGATAGGCTTGCAAGGCGTGAAAGCCTTTGAAATACAGCAGCGGTTCCAGATAAGTGCTGCACGCCGGGTCGCGTTGGTTAACCGCGACAATATCCGCCCGTGCCGCCGCGCCAATCTGCGGGTCAGCCTGATAAGCTTCGTCAAAGACTTCACGCAGCAGCATAGCGCGCACTTCGACGCTGCCGAGTTTATGCGCTAGATGGTAGCTCAAAGCACTTTCTAAGTCGTCGTGCTTGAGAATCATGGAATGGACATAACTGGCCAGCACCGGTTCATCGGCAACCATGGCGGCCGCCTCACGGCGGATGCGCGACCAGACAGGGTCATGGGAGGGTAACTCAACGGGTCTGGATGCAGTATGCATAGTTGAACTCGTGATTAAAGCGGATCAGTGGGTGGCATCATAACTAAGTCGTCGGGTTTGTGCACTAGTACCGTGCCCAACTTTAAGCTCAATCGGCACCTTGGTTTAATGGCCGATTGATTTAACCGCATTCTGCCCCCATAAACTCCCCAGATTCGATTGTTAAGGGGTAGTCCTCATGCGTATGGATAAATTAACCAGCACGTTCCAGCAGGCTTTAAGCGATGCGCAAAGCTTAGCCGTGGGGCGTGATCATCAATTTATTGAACCTGCTCATGTACTGGCAACCTTGCTGGATCAGCAGGGGGGCACGGTGCGCCCACTGTTGGCGCGGGCCGGGGTCAATGTCAACTTATTGCGTTCACAACTGGGCGAGGCGCTGGATCGCTTGCCCCAAGTGCAAGGGCATGGTGGCGATGTGCAGTTATCCCAGGCTATGGGGCGGTTGCTGAATGTCACCGATAAACTGGCTCAGGAGCGCAAAGACGCTTATATTTCGTCCGAACTGTTTGTATTGGCGGCGCTGGAAGAGCGCAGTGGGGTGAACGAATTACTGCGCAAAGCCGGTGCCGAGCGCCAGCGGATTGAACAGGCCATTAATGCCTTGCGCGGTGGGCAAAAGGTCGAAGATCCCAATGCCGAAGAGCAGCGCCAGGCGTTGGAAAAATACACCATCGATGTCACTGAACGCGCTGAGCAGGGCAAGCTTGATCCGGTGATTGGCCGCGACGATGAAATTCGCCGAGTGACTCAGGTATTAGCCCGACGGACTAAAAACAACCCCGTGCTGATTGGGGAGCCAGGGGTGGGTAAAACCGCGATTGTCGAGGGGTTGGCGCAGCGGATTGTCAATGGTGAAGTTCCCGAAGGCTTAAAGCATAAACGCCTGCTGTCGCTGGATATGGCCGCCTTGATTGCCGGGGCTAAATTTCGCGGTGATTTTGAAGAACGCCTGAAAGCGGTGCTGAATGATATTGCCAAACAAGAAGGCAATATCATTCTATTTATTGACGAATTACACACGATGGTCGGCGCGGGCAAAGCAGAAGGCTCTATGGATGCAGGCAATATGCTCAAACCGGCCTTGGCACGCGGCGAGTTGCACTGTGTCGGTGCCACTACACTGGATGAATACCGTAAATACATTGAAAAAGACGCCGCGTTAGAACGCCGTTTCCAAAAAGTGCTGGTGAATGAACCCTCAGTTGAAGACACGGTGGCGATTCTGCGCGGCTTAAAAGAACGCTATGAAGTCCATCATGGTGTGGAGATTACTGATCCGGCGATTGTCGCGGCCGCACAACTGAGCCATCGCTATATCACCGACCGGCAATTGCCCGATAAAGCCATCGATTTGATTGATGAAGCCGCTAGCCGGATTCGGATGGAAATCGATTCCAAGCCGGAGGTGATGGATCGTCTGGATCGGCGCTTGATTCAATTAAAAATCGAGCGTGAAGCGGTGAAAAAAGAAACCGACGAGGCGTCGAAAAAACGCTTGGCGGCGTTGCAAGAGGAGATCGCCCATATCGAGCGCGAATACTCGGATTTGGAAGAAATCTGGAAAGCGGAAAAAGCCAGTGTCCAGGGCGCGGCCCAGATCAAAGAGGAACTGGAACGCTTGCGACTGGAGTTAGACACGGCGCGGCGGGCGGGGGATTTAACTCGGATGTCTGAATTGCAATACGGCAAGATTCCCGAATTAGAGCGGCGTTTGCAGCAGGCTCAACAGTTTGAGCACAGCGAACACCATTTATTGCGTAATAAAGTCAGCGATGAGGAAATCGCCGAAGTCGTCTCCAAATGGACGGGGATTCCGGTGAGCAAAATGTTGGAGGCCGAACGCGATAAGCTGTTGCGGATGGAAGAGGCCGTGCATCGGCGCGTGGTCGGGCAGGGCGAGGCGGTTAAATCGGTCGCGGATGCCATTCGTCGTTCGCGGGCGGGGCTGTCTGACCCGAATCGACCCAATGGCTCGTTCCTGTTTTTAGGCCCGACGGGGGTGGGTAAAACCGAATTATGTAAAGCCTTGGCGGAATTTTTGTTTGATACCGAAGAGGCTATGGTGCGGATTGATATGTCCGAGTTCATGGAAAAACATTCGGTAGCGCGGTTGATTGGTGCGCCGCCGGGCTATGTCGGCTATGAAGAAGGCGGGTATTTAACCGAAATTGTCCGTCGCAAGCCGTATTCGGTGATTTTGCTCGATGAGGTCGAAAAAGCCCACAGCGATGTGTTCAATGTGTTGCTGCAAGTGCTGGACGATGGCCGCTTAACCGATGGTCAAGGGCGGACTGTGGATTTCCGCAATACGGTGATTGTGATGACCTCGAATTTAGGTTCGGATCTCATTCAGCGTTTGGCGGGTGAAGAACACTATGATGCGATGAAAACCGCCGTGCTGGAGATTGTCAGCGGTCATTTCCGTCCTGAATTCATCAACCGCATTGACGAAGTGGTGGTGTTCCATCCCTTGGGTCGCGAGCACATCCGCACGATTGCCGATATTCAGATCAATTGGCTGCGGCGGCGTTTGGCGGATCGTGGTTTGGGTCTGGAGGTGTCGCTGGCGGCTTTGGATCGGCTGGGCGAAGCCGGTTTTGATCCGGTGTATGGCGCCCGTCCGCTGAAACGGGCGATTCAGCAGCAGTTGGAAAATCCGCTGGCGCAGCAGATTCTTGCGGGTGAGTTCGCTCAAGGGCAGACGATTGCTGTCGATGTGGGTGAGCATGGTTTGGTGTGTCGCCAGGGCTGAGTGAACTGCCCGTGGCTGTGCTCAGCATGGAGCAATTGGTGATCCATATCCCCGGGCGGCGTGCGGGTATGGAGTTGGAGTGTCGCATCGAGGCCGGACAGTGCTGGGGGATATTGGGACCGAATGGAACCGGTAAAACCACACTATTGCATACCTTAGCGGGTTTGCGCCCCCCGCGCAGTGGCCGAATATGGATTGAAGATCGGCTGTTGACGCAGTTATCACGCCGCCAGATTGCTCGGAAACTGGGTTTATTATTTCAACAGCAGCAGGATGA
>PWUP01000332.1 GCA_003562535.1 Gammaproteobacteria bacterium
AAGAAGTCACCAGATAAATGAGATAAATGATTGGTCACAACGTACCTTTCAAATCGATTCTTTGCCCGCATGTCTTTTAGTGTGCAACATTCTGAGATATGATATTTGTATGGGCTTACTCCAGTACCAAGCGCAACTGGAGCTCTTTCTCCGTGGTCTTGAATGTAAAGAAGAACTTGCCTCCCTTTGTAGGCAATCAAACCCGAGCGAACTTCAATATCTTGAAGCTGTATTTCAATGCCGCTTTCAGTAAGCTCAATATCAATAGGATCTAATTCAGGGATAGAAGGCTTCAAAGGGTTTTCAACAACAATCTTATCAGCTCCCATTTTTTTTACAGCTCTATGCAAGCTGCTAAAATCAACTTTTAAGCGCATCTGTTATCCTCTTAAATCTTCGACGCTCCATTAACCCTCAAGAATTTTTCGGATTTGAGTTTCTGCATTAGTGATAATACGAAAAGAGACTCGGCGTGAGCGCCGGTAATTTTCAGTGCCATCTGGATTCAATACAAGACGCGATGATGAGAAACCTACTGCTGCAATATGCTGTTTTACCCATGAGCGCTCTTCTACTTTAGGTTGCAGTGCGTATACATACGCAAGCACGGACCGTGTTCGGCCTTGCGACAACTCCATATTTTTAAAATAGGCTTCTTCTTCGGTGGAGCGCTCGCTCCAGTCACTGCTTGTATGCCCTTCAATGCGTACCTCGTTAATCGAATCACGAAATCTCATTAGGATACCCAAGTACCGAGGAAAGAAATCGCTCAGGATCTCCTGGAAGGCTTTCTGAAGATTGATCTGCCCAGCATCGAATAGTACATCGGGCGAACGAAAACGAAACGATAGCGTTTCCTGGTCAACAGTTGCATCCCAACGCTCTAAATCTTTATCGAACTCTTCCATGAGCGCATCATAAATCTCGACTTGATTTTCTTGATAAGCAACAGCAACCTCTTTAATTTTATCCCTCTCAATCATTGCATCACGCATCAGTGCGATTGAGACGAACAGAAAAACAATCATTAAACCTGACATCAGATCCGATACGGAAAGCCAGTGTTCTCCACTGTTATTCAGCTCATGTCCAGTGCTGCTCTCTCCAAAAATTTCATTGATCGATTGAGTCATCGCTTAACACCTCGAGAACTATTTTCACCTTTAGTAACAATGCTTTGCATGGCATTGACCAGCTTTGTATAGTCTTCAACAAATTTTCCTGTAATTTGAGCAAGCGCTTTACCCATTTCTGTCATGACGCGTTCAATTTCCTGATGCATTGACTCGTCAATTGCTTTTAGTTGCCTATTAACGCCATCCCCTGTTTTAGAGATTACCGAACTCATATGCTCCTCAAACCCATGGATGGTTTTATCCAAGGTTTTTGTTTGTGCCGCGTAGACTTCCTCAAGTGCCTTCTCCAATCGTGACTGCATCTGCTGCAAGCTGTCGGCCACTTGCTTTTGGGTAGCTTCGGTGTCCATGAGGATTTGCTGCCCAGCAGTCTTGAGAGTGCTTGACAGTTCTGTCGATTGTTCAGATAACGTGGCCGTCATCGCATGCACGTTTTCGTTGATATTCTTGAATGCCTCTTCGAGTTGCTGACGAATTGAATGTGATTGATTAGCAATCTGCTCAGAAGTCGCGACGAGGTTGCTGTTAATTTTTTCTACACTGTTGCTAAAATCTACAGCACCAGCATGAATAGCATCGCGCGTAGATGTTGCTCCGCTTTCGAGGCTGAATTTAATCTTCTCAAGCCCTTCATTCGTTTTCTTTATAAAACGCTCCAGGAGTTCTTGGGATTTTTGATCATGTGCTTCCAGATATGCATCGGAATTATCGAGCAGTTTTTTATAGTGTTCACTTGCAGTATCGACCGAGCCAGTAACCTGATCGGTAGTCTGCTGTAAAAGTCCTTGAACTTCTTTCGTGAACTCTTGTGTATTCTCCGCAATCGCAGTGCTAAGTTGGTTTGCCGCTGACTCCAGTCCATCTCTAATTTTCTCGTTACCCATATTCGCATTAGCGATAAATTGACCTAGCAGTTCCTTTGTCTTTTGATCGTGGCTCTGGATATAGGCATCAGAGCGCTCCAGGAGTGTGGAAAAATGTTCGTTAGCGGCATCGACTGAACCTGCAATATCTTGAATAGTTTGATCGACCTGCCGCCGAATTTCGGGCACCGCATCAACAGCCTTATCACGAATCTCTCGGAATGCATCGAGATGATTCGATAGTTCGTCGACCTGATGCTGATTGATGATCATCACTGCATTTAATTTCTCCATTGTCTCGGGAATCTGTTGAGACTTCTCAGCAATGTGTGCCACCGAGCTTTCAGTTTCAGTGATAGCATCGACGCCCTGCGCGTACTGCGCTGACATCTGTTCGAGCTGGAGGCGATAGTTTTCCTGCCATTGAACTAACTTCTGCACCGAAGCGTCGAGGGCTTTGAAGTTTTCGCCAAACTGCTCAGTAAGGTTTTTGTTGAAGTCAGCAATAACCTCTTTGAGAGCATTGATAACCTGTTCACTTGCTGATTTCGAGAGCATATCGGCAAAAGATTCAAGCTCCTGCCATAATTTTTCTGCAAGTGCATCGATATGCTGTCGATCAGCATCCATTTTTTCTGTAATCTCATGATGCCGATCCCGCTCATCTGCGCGAAGATGCTTGAGCTGTCCGACAAGGCTGTCTTCCTCGCTTCCTGCGATTGCCGTTTTGACATCACCGACCGCTTTCAACGCATCATTATGGTGATCACGTTGATCTTGACGAAACATCCTAAGTTGCCCAGCAAGACTGCTCTCCTCGTCTCCTGCAATTGCTTCACGCAAATGGTCAAAGCGATCATTTTGGTCAATCAGCGCTTTCAGTATTTCTTTTGGACCGGCATTGCTTGGAGCAAGAGTGTTCTGCCGTTGAGATACCAGCGGCGTCGCCATCAAAAGCTTAAAAAGGATTGCACTACCCATGCCAATAAGGCTAGTCATGAAGGCTGTTTTCATACCCGCGAGCAACATGGGTATGCTGGCATCAATATCTAGTGGATCAAAATGCATCAGACCAACAACGATACCAACGAATGTTCCAAGGATGCCCAACGAGGTGAGTAACGTCGGTGTCTCACTAACGAAACGCTGGCCTTGAGAAAGAACCGAAAGCGTGATCGCCAGGATAAACACACCTCCGAGTATCCACAGAAATGCCTCCGTCACACTGGAAGCCTGCAAACTGAAAAGAAATTGCTCAAGTAGAGGAGCAAAACCGAGTGAACTCTCCAAGAGACCGCCCTCCATTTCCATGTTGTCTTTTTTCAGACATTACGTTTACAGCCTATTTTCCAGGCTTCATTGCTTGCAAGGCAGACTCAAGTCGATCTGCCCTGCCTATTCACATTGTTCAGTGCCTCCAATCGCACCAAGAACGCCCTGACTTGAACACGCAACTCAGCCAGCGCCTGCGGGAATTGGCGCGCGACGAGTCGCTCGCGCTCCCAATCGAGCTCAAAGCCATAGTTGTTGCGGAAGACATGCCGAAAGC
>PWUP01000249.1 GCA_003562535.1 Gammaproteobacteria bacterium
GCGCGGTCTCCGGCGCTTGCTCAATCCATAAGACGCGGTGTAGTAATTTGTCCAAAGTCACGGCATTGGGCGGCAATTGCAACCACGGCAGGTGTTCCAAGGTGCTGTTGACAATGGCATCAGCACAGACGGTAAACAACTGAGTATCGACATCGCCCAATAAGCGCTGCAAGGCCGCACAACGCTGCGGATGGCGTAGTGCGACATGCAAGACCTGATGAGCCACCAGGCCGATTTGCCGCGCTAAGGGCAGGTTATCAAACTGCGGGCCGTAATAAATCGTGCGCCCATCATTGGCAATCAGCAGCGGTTTATCGGCCGCATCGACGTTTTGGTGCTGAATCCACAGCGCCAGGCCGCCGGTCGAGGGCGCAAATTCCACCATTTTCTGAATCGCGGGCGTGCCGCGATGCTCAGTTGTCGAAGCCACGGGCGTGACGCTCATTGGCATACCGTTGATACGCTGGACTGGCTAAAATGGCATTTTCTAAGCCCTGGGCCAGACCTTTTTGCAATAATAATTCCATGCTCAGCGTCTGGGCTTCGCGACCCGGCAAATGACCGGGCAGATCGGGGTATTGCTCAATAATCTCTAAAGCACGGCGCATACGAGCTTCATCGTCCACCGCCGCCAGCAAGCCGTAAATCATGCCGTACAGTCCGTCCAGCGTGGTCGGCAGCAGATCGCGGGTGTCTGCCCCCGGTTTGGCAGCCAGCAAGCGCGTGACATCGACTGCGGCTTGAATTTCCTTTAAGACCCCGAAAAACTCTGCGGCATTGGCCGCGCCAATCCGCCCTTGGACAAACCAGCGTTTGGCTTGTGCGGACAGCCGTGATTTCAGTACATTGGAAATGTCTTCCCAACCGCGTGGGCTAGCTCCGATGAGATGATCGTTGGCCAACTGGGTCGGGGTATCGTCGAGCTTATCGGCGCGAATTTTCAAATAGGCCATGACTTCAGGGGCAAAATCATGCTCCAGGGCATAGCCGAGAAAGGCGTCCAGCGCCGTTTGCACATTGAAATGAAACATCCGATCCGCCAGCGCCGTACCCATATCATGAGTGACCGCCCCGTGGAAACTGGCATTACCGGCCGCCACCACCTGCCAGCCCTCGGGCAGATGGTAATGACCGACGCGGCGATCCAAAATCAGCGAGTAGGCGGAAATTTGCAGGCGCTGATCAGCCGCCGTGAGTTCATCGAGAAATAAAATCCCTTGGGGCTGGTCAGCAGTGGGCAAAAATTCTGGAGGCAACCACACGGTTTTACCCTGTTGCTCATCGGCATAAATGGCTCCGCGAATGTCCACCGGTTCAATGGTGGTCAGGCGCAAATCCACCAAAGGAACCCTGAAATGTGCGGCTACTTGGGCGACAATCGAGGATTTACCCACACCCCGCGTCCCCCAGAGCATAGTAGCGCGACGGCGCAGCACCGGATCACTGAATTGCTCGATCAACGCCTGCTTGGCCGCAGCAATGGATACGGGAGGAATATTCATACCATGTTTATCATTAACTGTTCGTTTAGGCTTGGTGCTATCTCGTTCCCACGCTCCTGCGTCACTGCCATTAAATTAGCACAGATCTACCGCTGAAGCGTATACTAAAACCATTTGGAGACGCTCGTGATGTTAAAAAAGCGACAGCAGCCCTCAGCGAGATTCGCCGGTTACTGTTCGACGATGCGTTCAAAGGCCGTCACCGGGTATCGCCCCAAGCCTTCACGCGTCATCGGAATCTATACTGAGCCGCGCAATCAATGGTGATTTCCAAATAGAGGTCGTTTGGATATACTGAGGCCAAATAAGCTACGATCGGGAGAGCCTCGATGATCCGACTTGAATTTAGTGATTCCGAAGCCCAGGCGCTAGATCATGAACGCTATCACCCTCCTGACCCTCGAGTGCAACGCAAGATGGAAGCGCTGTGGTTGAAAAGATGAGGCTCAAGCGGGGCAACGAGCGGTATTTTTCGTCGATGCGGCTCACTTTGTTCTGGCTCCGTTTTTGGGCATGGTGTGGTGTGTTGCTCGAGTGTTCATTCGCGCTCCCGCAGGGCGTCAACGGTTCAATGTGCTGGGGGCTTTGAATGCCATCACCCATGAACTGATCACGGTGACCAACACCACCTACATCAACGCCGAAAGGCTTGCTGGAGATGCACGGCGTCACGGTTGACCCGCAACAGTTCCTCGGTATCGAACTCAACCCACGGGCGGCGGCGATTGCCGAAATGGTGTTGTGGATTGGGTTTCTGCAATGGCATTAACGGATTAACCGCCGCATTGACCTGCCGGAGCCGATACTGCGGGACTGCCACACTATCGAAAACCGCGACGCGCTACTGGACTACGACCCCCCGCAGCCGGTACTCGACGACCACGGCCAAGCCCTGACCCGTTGGGATGGGGTCAGCACCCGCATCAGCCCGATGACCCAGAAACCGATACCGGATGAAATGCAGCGGGTTCCCGTGCTGCACTACCCCAACCCGCGCAAAGCCACCTGGCCGAGAGATTGCTGCAACCGCACTTTCTCTAGGCATGACGCTAGTGACTGCCAACAACAAGCATTACCGCATGATTGACGGGTTGGAAATACAAATATTTCGCCCCTAGCGGGTAGCTCCAAATACGCTACGCTAATCGTACCTACACGGGCTGAAAGAACATTGTGAAAAACCTATGAATATTCAAGTTTTCTTCACGGGCTTAACCATCGGCCTTAGCCTGATCATCGCCATTGGCGCACAGAATGCTTTTGTCTTGCAGCAAGGGCTGAGGGGAACGCATGTCTTCGCGGTCTGCCTGTTATGTGCGGTATCCGATGCCCTGTTGATTTTGCTCGGTGTCACTAGCTTCACCAAAATCATCACCTGGCTACCTATGCTCGACCCGGTGATGCGCTACGGTGGCGCCGCATTTCTAATCTGGTATGGAGCACGCAGCCTGCGCTCAGCCCTGTACTCCAATACCGCACTGCTGGTCGGTGGCACGGAAACCCGCCGTAATCTGACGCGCACACTGCTGGCCGGTTTGGCCATTACTTGGCTAAATCCGCATGTCTATCTGGATACCGTCGTGCTCTTAGGCACGATCTCCACTCAGTTCCCCGGCGACGAGGGGGTATTCGCTAGCGGTGCCATGACCGGATCGTTCCTGTTTTTCTTCTCTTTGGGCTATGGGGCGCGCTTGCTGCGACCGGTGTTTGCCCAACCCTCCGCTTGGCGGATATTAGAAGGCATTATTGCCCTCGTCATGTGGGCTATCGCCGCTAAACTGATTCTAAGCGTTTGAGACGCTTGAAAACAAGCCGGCAATGAGGCTGAAAGTGGTGAGACCCGTTGCTTCGAGGCGGTGTTCGGCGAGCCGCAGTGAGCTATCAAGCTGACATTCCGCAGCCCGTGTAGGTACGATTAGCGCAGCGTAATCGTACATATCGAAATCCCGTTCCTCCGAATACGCTGCGCTATTCGGAGCTACGCGGACTGGAAGTTGATCGGGTCGGGCTGACGGGCGCAATCCCGTCAGCC
>PWUP01000022.1 GCA_003562535.1 Gammaproteobacteria bacterium
ATGATCACCTTACTGCGTACTCATCCCTATTGGCCGCTGTGCCTAGTGTTTATCATCGTGTCCAGCGGCTATTGGTTTTTGGTGGCCACGGATCGCTATGTATCTGAAACCAACATTATTCTTGACAGCCCGCAGGTACAAACTCAAGGGTTTAATCTAGCAGCACTCGTATCGGGATCGGCAGGCGGTAAAGATTTATTATTGTTACGTGATCACATGCTGTCGGTGGATATGCTCAAAACACTGGATGCTCAACTGAATCTACGTGAGCATTATAGCCAACCTTGGATTGATCGTTTCTCGCGGCTGGCAGCCGTTGACGTGCCTATGGAAACCTTCCACCGGTACTATCAACGGCGGGTAGAGGTACGCTACGATGAATACGCCACCGTGCTGCGGGTGCAGGTTCAGGCTTATGACACCGTTATGGCGCAGGCGATAGCCCAGCGGTTGTTAGCCGAAGGTGAGCGTCACATGAACGCTATGGGTCGCCGCTTGGCCGCCGAACAGGTGCAGTTTATCGAAGAGCAGGTGGATGAGTTGGAAGAGCGGTTTTTTGCCAGCCGTGAAGCCGTATTGGCGTTCCAAAATGAACATGGCTGGGTCTCGCCCACCAGCACCGTGCGCAGCCGCAGTGAGGTGATTGCCCGTTTAGAGGGTGAATTAGCGGTACTCAATGCCCGGCAGACCGCTTTGGCGGATTCCCGCAGTCCGCAATCGGCTGAGCGTATTGAGCTTGACAGTGAGATCCGTGCCATTGCCCAGCAAATTGAGCGTGAGCGTGAGCGTTTGACCACTCGCGAGGGCATGGCGTTAAACCGGATCTCAGCGGAATTTGAAACCTTAGAACTGCGAGCGCAATTTGCCTTAGATCTGTACTCCACGGCTTTAGCCGCCTTGGAGTCTACCCGTATCGATGCTATTCGTACTTTAAAACAGGTCTCGGTGCTGCAAGAACCGACTCTGCCGGAGTACGCTCAAGAGCCACGGCGCTTATACAACACCACTCTGTATGCCGCGATTGCGATTTTAATCACCTTGATTATTCATTTGCTCGTGGCCATTGTGCGCGATCATCAGGATTGAAGCGTTATCGCTGGCATACGTTTGGGGACTGGTAGGAACAGTTGTTCGGTACGCGTAATTTATGGCCATGGTTCTGAAAGAAATGTGCCTACCGTGCTGATAGGGTCAATTTAACAACACATCATCCCCGCAATGTTGACTTTACCAACTGATCTAATTTGATTTCTGCATTATCCAGCAAAGCTAAACGGCGTTGCGAATCACGCGATAACTGCACAATAGCCTCCACCCAAGCGCTTGGCTCCATAGTCGCCAGTATTCCATCGACATCATGGGTTACTACATCCGCATAAATTGAATGCGCAGCATAAATACCCACTGCCCCACAACGGGTAATATCGAAAAACTTGGTATAAGAACGGGCATGATTGAACGGTAAATCTAACAAAGGCGCTAAGCCGATACAGCGCCCCGGTGTCGCCGCAAAGCTTTGGAAGTTTGACCATTTCATAGGGTGCACAATGCTGACTCGGGGCAAGTCACGGTACATACGGTAAACACGCCAATTCCCCACAATCTCAAAGCTCAACTGCGGTTCACACTCTAAAGCCTCGGCTATAATCGGGCGCAGCCAACGAACCTCCGCAGCGTGAGAGGCTGATCCGTGATAAAACACTCGGCATAATGGCTGCGGTTTAGGTAAAGGCGTGGGTAGCAGCAACTGAGCGTCCCAATCCGCATATTTACGTTGCAGATAAGGTGTAGACACCCATAATTGTACGTGCCGACGCTGCAGCCAGCGTTTGCGTTGTGCCGCCAAACGCAGCAGTTTAAACCGATACCGCAAGGGCATACCCGCCGAAGCGCGCACATCCAACACATCATCGTCCATGAAAAAAATAATCTCGGTAGACTCAGTGGCGACTCGATCCAACCATTTTGCCCACGCAGCCGGGACATAACGCACAAACACCACCGTCGCCCCAACAAGATCGACAGGATCAGGGCGGTGCTCAAAATGACAACGGACAACCCGCAATCCTGCTTCATTCAATTGCGGTAGCACAAAATATTCCGTAGAGGGATTAGCACCTTCCTCCACTAAATAAACGGTACGGCCAGAAAAGTGGATCACCGCCAAGGCCGTTTCACCATCGGGGCATGACTCATGGAAAAATCAGGGGCATTGTAGTTGAGGTTAGGGTTATAAAAAGGATCATGGTGCATAATCGCCCGCCAACGTTGACGCATCCAGTGGCTTTCACGTTTAGAGCGTGCCTGTTGTTCTGGGTTAATGTCTTGGCCACGGGATACCGATTCATGATGATACAACTGAGCATACGGTGTCCAGAGCACCCGATAACCGGCTTCACGCACTCGTAAACAATAATCCACATCATTAAACGCCACCGCTAAATGAACCGCATCCAGTCCCCCCAAGCGCCGATACAAATCGCGCCAAGTGACTAAACAGGCGGCTGTTACAGCAGAGTATTCCTGCGCCAAAATCGCACGGTCTTGGTAGCCAGGATCATCACGGGCAATCTTGCTGTGTAAATGATCGGCACAGCCACCTGGCCCGACGGCATCGCCAGCATGTTGTACTCGGCCATCGCTGAATAAGAGTTTAGCACCCACCACACCCACTTGGGGTTGTAGTAAATGACCAATCAGCTCTTCCAACCAATCTGGAGTGATGACCTCTGTGTCATTATTTAATAAACACAGCACCTCACCGTCTACCTGTTCAACTGCAAAATTATTGATGGCTGAATAATTAAACGCCTGCGCATAGTGTAGTACACGGATACCTTGCGTTGGCAGAGCAGTTAAATAAGCCAGTGTGGCCGGATCCGTGCTGTTATTGTTGACGACCACAATGTCATAATTGGGATAAGTACTGTGTTGGCGCAGACTCTCAATACAGGCTTGTAAATAAGTCAGGCCATCACGTGTGGGGATGATGATGCTGACCTTGGGCGGTGATTGAGGTAAGGCATAGCGGATCCGACAGTGGCCGCGGCGGGTGATCTCAACTTGAGATTGAATGCCTAGACGGTGCAGATGGGCGACAACCCCAGCATACGATGCTACAGCGATCATATTATGATGTGCGGGACAGTGCAGCAAAATGGCGGGGATATGGCGTACAGCCGCATCAGGTAGATTTTCGCTAAGCCGTAGCCATAGAGCGTGTAAATCGCGTTGGTGTAACTCCGCGACCAGCGTGGCTAGGGGATGAACATCCAAACGCAGCGCTAGGGCATGACCGATGTAGTGGCTGCTGCGTAACAAATAAGGCGACCAATCGGGTTTAAACACCGGTGCGCAGCGCTGGCCATCGACGGTGAGATGGTCATGATCCGCATAAATAATCTGAACATGCGGATTTGCCTGCGCTTCATACGCCCACCAGTACAGAGCATGTTGCGCCAATTGCATACCTGCCTCTAGGCATAGCAACCATGCGGAGTCATGACTGACTGTTTCGTTCCATAGAGAGTC
>PWUP01000024.1 GCA_003562535.1 Gammaproteobacteria bacterium
AGATCCAGCAAAAACGCCAGCCGCTCCCGCAACACCGTCGGCAGGCGTTCGTCGTCGGTTAAGCCTTCGTCTAAGGCGATGACCCCAATGCGCGCAGTAGTCCGCGTGGCAAGCCCCTCACGCTCCATGACCACTTCGCCGCCGTCCAGCACTGCCGCAATATGCGCCGCCGTGCCCGACTCCAGGCGTTCAGCCATCGCTAAAACCGCCACGCCGTTATCCAGTTCCGCCAGCAGACCCCGCTCGGCGATGGGCCGACCAGATTGTAAGGTCGCGGTTAAATCCAAGCCGCCCAAGAGACGAGAATCACTGATATGCAACGGCACTCGACGTAGCGGAGCCACTGGGGGCAATAAGTCCCGCAACTGCTGCAACCAGCGGTCGCGCACCGGGCCGGGCAGTCCGCGCAGGGCGATACCGCCCAGACCGGCAGGGTCAACCGCTAATAAGGCAGCGGCGAGTGAGGCTCTAAACCATTCGGGGTTGTCCGGTAATGCAGTATGACTCATGCGGGGAATAATTCAGCCATAGCGCGTTCCACCCGAGTAGTAGAACCGGCATCATCCAAGGGGTTACGGCGCAAGCGGTGGCGCAGTGCTGAGGGTGCCACGCGCTTGATGTGCTCATCGCTGACCGCATCATCGCCTTCAAATGCGGCCAGTGAACGTGCCGCACGAATTAAGGTCAACTCACCCCGCAAGCCATCTGTGCCCAAGTTCATGCACAGTTGCGCGGCGCGTTCCAAAGCAGCATCCGACACCTCTACCGAGGGCAGTTTACGTTGTCCGGCAGTGATTCGCCGACGCAGTTGGGCGTTTTTATTCTTCCACTTGGCATTGAATCCGTCGGGATCCTTTTCATAGGCATCGCGGCGGCGGATCACATCAATACGGGTGGGCATATCGGTCGGCGTTTTGACTTCGACCGATAAGCCGAAGCGATCCAAAAGCTGAGGGCGTAGCTCGCCTTCTTCAGGGTTGCCACTGCCGATCAATACAAACCGAGCCGGATGGCGCACACTGAGTCCTTCCCGTTCGACCACGTTTTCGCCGGAAGCGGCCACATCAAGCAGTAAATCCACCAGATGATCTTCAAGTAAATTGGTCTCATCAATGTATAAAAACCCCCGATGCGCCCGGGCGAGTAACCCCGGTTCGAAGGCTTTTTCACCCCGAGTCAGGGCGCGTTCTAAGTCCAGTGCGCCCACCACTCGGTCTTCGGTGGCTCCCAAGGGCAAATCAACCACCGGGATGGCCACTTGGCGGCTTTTTAACGCCGTGGTTTTAGGCGGATGGCAGAGTTCGCATAACCCCGCCGGTTTGCTGGGATCGCAACTGTAACGGCATTGCGGGACAACCCGCATTTTGGGCAGCAGCGCGGCTAAAGCACGCACGGTGGTCGATTTACCCGTGCCACGATCACCAAACACCAGTACCCCGCCAATACCGGGATCAACCGCAGCAATCAGCAAGGCTTGCTTCATTTCATCTTGGCCAACAATGGCCGAAAAGGGGAACGGTAAAGCCATTACGCAGTGACTCCTAAACCACGCCGAGTTCGAGTGATGATTAATTCAAGTCGCATTCGTCTATCCTTCCAAGTGCGGAACAGTATTGCAGCGTCGAGGTGTGGGCACTGCGTTTTGTAAAGTTTATACGGCCGGTATCTTAACAAACCCCGCCGAGTATCAACAGCCAAGATTGCATAGCCATTCAAGCTGACTGTCGAACAACACCCGAACAGCCTATATGCATTCCCACGCCGGAGCGTCACTGCCATTAACTTTAGTAAATCCGAGTAGGGCGGGCATGGCCCGCCAAGTCGAGGGCATCGGATGATAGCAAAGGTGGGCAATGCCCACCCTACCTAAGCTGGATTCCGCCAATCCCTGGCGGAATGACGAGGTGGATGATGTAGGCTCGGTATGCATTCCCACGCAGGAGCGTGGGCAATGCCCACCCTACCTAAACTACCAGCGCAGCGTTGCCCGACATCATAGGCTGGCTCGGGTAGTGAAAAATGATGCTTGATTTTTACTCAGAAATTGGGATCATAGATGAGCAAATATGAGGTATGTGCCAGTGACTACTAACTTAATTCACCACGCCACTAGGCCAATCGCTTTGGGGCTGATAGCGCTGTGGTTGTCGTTCCCTATCTTGGCCAGTGAGACCTTGCCGGAGTTACTGGCCAGTAATGACCCTGAGACGCTGGCAACTTGGGCGCAGCGTTATGAGCATGGTGAAGGCGTAGCGCGTGATATCGACACAGCGGTGCATTTGTATTGTCGGGCGGCGCGGGCCGGTCATGCTCAATCACAGTATCAACTCGGCTGGTTATACGCCAATGCGCGAGGGGTGGCGCGTGATGATCATTTGGCCGGCGCGTGGTTTCACTTGGCCGCTGCACAGGGGGATGTTTATGCCCAGAGAATGCTGCGGTTTTTTGATCTGCCGGAGGTGCCGATCGAGCGTCCCGATTGTATTTTGACTGATGGCAGTTCCGTCGGTGATCCGGACGCCGCTCCGCCGATCTATCAACACATTGTGGACTGGGTAGAGCGTTTGGCTCCTGGGTTTAAGCTCGATCCGACCCTGGTGCTGGCTGTAATCCGAGTGGAGTCGAATTTTAACCCGCAGGCGCTGTCCCCTAAAAACGCTCAAGGGTTGATGCAGTTGATTCCCGCAACGGCGGAGCGCTTTGGAGTCAACGACGTATGGAACCCAGAAGAGAACATCCGTGGGGGGATGGCGTATTTGCGTTGGTTATTGGATCATTTCGATGGTGATATGATTCTAGCCTTAGCCGGTTATAATGCGGGTGAGGGGGCGGTCGCACGCTACGGCGGTGTACCGCCTTATGCAGAAACGCAAGCCTATGTGCAGAAAATTACCCAGATACTGAGCCAGAACATAACCACCCCCGTCGTTCGCTCTGATAGCCATAGTCATGATTGATACCGGTTGTATTGACTATTATTTTGATTTTATTTGATAACCATCAGTCCATCGTTTATACCGCTTGCAGGGGCTGCGATCATTCAGTAAACTTCGGCGTTCTAGTACTGCGTTCTATGGTGGCTTCTGCTGGTCCCCTCGCGACGATAAGCTGTGAACCCCGTCAGGCCCGGAAGGGAGCAGCGGCAGCAGTGATTGCGGGCGCCGAGGTGCGGCTGGTGGAAGACACCACCCTATGCCGACTGCCAATGCCGGGCGGATTATGAGTTATCAAGTCTTAGCGCGAAAATGGCGTCCGCGCACATTTGCTGAGTTAGTGGGACAAACCCATGTTGTGCAGCCACTGACTCATGCCTTAAATCATGGGCAATTGCACCATGCTTTGTTGTTTTCCGGTACCCGTGGTGTCGGTAAAACTACGCTGGCTCGTCTGTTTGCCAAGGCGCTGAATTGTGAAACCGGCGTTAGCGCCGAACCCTGTGGTCAGTGTTCAGCGTGTCAGGCCATTGAGCAAGGGCGATTTGTCGATTTAATCGAAATTGATGCGGCTTCGCGGACTAAAGTCGAAGATACTCGGGATCTGTTGGATAACGTCCAATACGCACCGACTCAAGGGCGCTATAAGGTGTATCTGATCGATGAAGTCCACATGTTATCGCGGCACAGTTTCAATGCCCTGCTGAAAACCTTAGAAGAACCGCCGCCGCATATTAAATTTATTCTGGCTACCACCGATCCGCAGCGATTACCGGCGACCATTCTCTCGCGTTGTTTGCAATTCAATCTTAAACGAGTGCCAGAGCGCTTAATTGCTGAGCGCTTAAGTTATATTTTAACTCAAGAACAGATCGCCTACGAAGCCGCTGCTGTGCATTGGCTAGCGCGGGCAGGCGATGGCAGTTTGCGCGATGCCTTGACTCTGCTCGATCAGGCGATTGCCTTTACGGGGGGGCATGTCGTGGCTGCGGCCGTGCATGATATGTTGGGTACTATTGATCCACATCATGCGGCCCAACTGTTGCAGCACATCGCGACACACGATGCCGCGGCCTTATTGCAGCAGATTGCCGTATTGGACGAACGTGCACCCGATTACAGCCAACTACTGGGTGATTTGCTGGTCTGGTTACAGCGGATTGCCGTGGCGCAACTCGTGCCCACGGCGGCACGTGTCGATGACACTGATGCCGAACTGTTGCACGATTTAGCTCAGGCGATGACGCCGGAGGACACTCAGCTTTATTATCAAATTGCCCTATTGGGGCGGCGGGATTTGCCCCTGGCGGTGGATGCCCGCAGTGGTTTCGAAATGCTGTTACTGCGAATGCTGAGTTTTGCCCCCGTTGCACAAGCCAGCACATCACCTGCCGCTCCGCCCGCTGCTGTCCCGCCGGTGCCCCCCCGCCCAGTACCGCCGGTGCAGCGCTCTACCCCGCAGCCCGCTGCCGCGCCACCGGCTGCGCCCTCAGCGCCTGGTGCCGAAGTGGCTGGACTTGATCCACTCACCAATTGGGAGAGTCTGGTCACTAGCCTAGCGCTCAGTGGGCTGGGGATGCAGTTAGCTCGACAGTGCAGCGTGGTTGATTGGCAACACCAGACCCTAACGCTGAGTATTGCGCGTCGTCATGAAACCCTAGCGACCAAACGGCTGATTGAAAGCTTGCGCAGCGCATTGTGCCAGCGTTTAGGCGTAGAAATTGAACTGAAAATGCGCTGGGCGGAGGAGGGACAGGCACCCCAAAACACCCTAGCTCAGCAAGAGGCGGCACAACAGGCTGAGCGGCAACGCGATGCTGAGCGTTTGCTTGAACAAGACCCTAATGTGCGGGCTTTGCAGGAGACGTTTAATGCCCAATTGCGCCCAGACTCGGTGCGCCCTTGGTCGGATGCTTCCCCCCAGCCCTCAGTACCTGATAGACCTAACAGTGAGAGAAAGCAATGATGAAAGGCGGTTTGGGTAATTTGATGAAACAAGCCCAGCAAATGCAAGAAAATTTGCAAAAAGCGCAAGAAGAGTTGGCGCTATTAGAAGTGACCGGTGAGGCTGGTGGCGGTCTGGTTACCGTGACCATGACCGGACGCCATGAAGCGCGGCGAGTGCATGTCGATGATAGCCTCTTGGGCGATGATAAAGACATGCTGGAAGACTTAATCGCTGCGGCGATTAACGATGCCGTGCGCAAAGTGGAGCAGGCCAGCCAAGAAAAGTTCATGGGGCTAACGGGGGGTATGGGCTTGCCCGGCAATATCAAATTGCCGTTCTAAATTACGGTGAGTCATTCGCCGCTGTTACGCGGGTTGATGGACAGCCTGCGGTGTTTGCCAGGTGTCGGTCCCAAAACCGCCCAGCGAATGGCTTTCCATCTGTTGGAGCGTGATCGTGACGGCGGGCAACGGCTGGTCGAAGCATTGACTGCCGCATTGACCCATATCGGTCGTTGCCAAGCCTGTCGCACTCTGAGCGAAACCGAGTTGTGTGCCTTGTGTGCCGATCATCGCCGTGATGCCCAGATTGTCTGTGTGGTGGAAAATCCTGCTGATGTCTGGGCTATCGAGCAATCGGTGGATTTTAACGGGCGCTATTTTGTGCTGCTGGGTCAGTTATCGCCCTTGGATGGCATTGGTCCCGACGAATTAGGGTTAGCGCAATTAGCGGATCAATTGGCTTTAGGGGTTATTCGTGAGATCATCTTAGCCACCAGCGCCACGGTCGAAGGCGAGGCGACGGCTCACTATATCGCTGAATTAGCGCGCGAGTATGGGGTCGCCGTCAGTCGTATCGCCCACGGTGTTCCGGTAGGAGGAGAACTCGATTATGTTGATAGCGGCACCTTGGCTCGGGCATTTGCTGGCCGTCGCCAGTGGTGACCGCCCACCAGGGGAGGCCGATTATGATTGAAACCGTATTCAGCAAAATTATTGCGCGAGAAATTCCGGCGGATATCGTTTATGAAAGCGATGAGCTGCTGGCCTTTCACGACATTAACCCACAAGCACCGATTCATATCTTGGTGATCACCAAGCAGCCCATTCCAACGCTTAATGATTTGCAGGATCAGCACGCGCAATTGGCGGGGCAGATGTTGCTTGCGGCTCGACAGATTGCTGCGGATTTAGGCTTTGCCGCCAGCGGCTATCGCGTCTTGATCAACTGTAATCAAGATGGCGGCCAAGACGTTTGGCATTTACACTTGCATATATTAGCCGGTCGCCGCATGGGCTGGCCACCCGGTTAGGATAGGTACTCATTGGATTCAATTAGCTAAGAGCATGATTAATGACCGCTATTAAGAAAGTTGTGTTGGCGTATTCGGGGGGACTGGACACCTCGGTGATTTTGCAGTGGTTATGGGATACTTACCACTGTGAGGTGGTGACGTTTACCGCCGATCTGGGGCAGGGCGGCGAAGTCGAACCCGCTCGTGAAAAGGCACAAAGCATGGGGGTTAAAGAAATCTATATTGACGATCTGCGTGAGGAGTTCGTACGCGATTTCGTATTCCCCATGTTTCGAGCCAATACGATCTATGAAGGTGAATATTTATTAGGTACCGCCATAGCGCGGCCATTAATTGCCAAACGCTTAATTGATATTGCTCGGGCAACCGGTGCGGATGCCATTGCCCACGGTGCTACCGGCAAGGGCAACGACCAAGTACGCTTTGAGTTGGGGGCGTATGCCCTAGAGCCAGGGATTCGCGTCATTGCCCCGTGGCGCGAGTGGGACTTGAACTCCCGTGAAAGCTTATTGGCCTATGCCCAACACCGAGGGATTCCGGTTGATCGTCGTCACGGCGAGGTCGATCCCTATTCCATGGATGCTAATTTGCTGCATATTTCTTATGAAGGTGGCCTATTGGAAGACCCGTGGTTGGAACCGCCTAAAGACATGTGGTTGTGGAGTGTCGCGCCTGAAGACGCCCCCAATCAACCCACCTATGTCGATTTAGACTACCGCTGCGGTGATATTGTCGCCATTGACGGCCAGTCGTTGAGTCCAGCCAGCGTATTAGCGCGCCTCAATGAATTGGGGGGAGCCAATGGGGTTGGGCGGATTGATATCGTTGAAAACCGCTATGTTGGGATGAAATCACGCGGTTGTTATGAAACCCCTGGGGGCACCATCATGCTCACCGCCCACCGTGCGATTGAGTCACTGACTCTGGATCGTGAAGTGGCTCATTTGAAAGACGAGTTGATGCCCCGTTATGCCTCTTTGATTTACAACGGCTATTGGTGGAGTCCTGAACGGGAATTGTTGCAGAATTTAATCGATGCGTCACAAGCTCCCGTCAATGGCACCGTGCGGGTCAAGCTGTATAAGGGCAATGTCTCGGTGGTTGGACGCCGGTCTGAGGATAGTCTATTCGATGCGGAAATTGCCACCTTCGGCGATGATGCCGGAGCGTATAATCAGCAAGATGCCGAAGGCTTTATCAAGCTTAACGCCTTGCGTCTGCGCATTGCTGCCGGCAAGGGTCGGCACGGCCACTGAGCGTTTGGCCGTAAGCGTTCAGCCCCCCTGCCTTAAGCTCCCTCTCCCTTTGGGAGAGGGTTGGGGTGAGGGGCCTTGTGGCTTGACAGGGGGTAGTGCGGGTAGGATACTGCCACTTATCACATTATTCACACACACCATTAGGAAAACAAACCATGCAGGATCAAGCAAAAACCGCAAGTTGGCAGATTGTCCGTCGCCGCGCCATGATTTTGGTGCCATTAATCGTTGTGGTGCCCTTGTTATGGTGGTTGCTTGGGATTCACCTGCCGTTGCTTGGTCAGGTGGTTATGGGCTTACTGAGCATTGCGTTGCTATCCGTGGCGACCGCTTGGACGGTTGTGGCCGCGCCCCGGCGTAGTGCCGGTCGTGATGCCCAGTAGCCGCTAATTCCCTTTCCAAAGGAGAGTTCTGATTACTACTTATCACGCACCCACCCGCGACATGCAGTTCATCATTGAAGCGGTTGCGGATTTCGATGTTTTGGCTCAGTTGGATGCTTTCAAAGACCAAGAACTGAACGCGGAACTGTTGGCGGCGGTACTGGACGAAGCGGCCAAATTGGCTGATGAAGTCTTAGCGCCATTAAATCAGATCAGCGATAAACAGCACCCACGCATGGAACACCAAGCGGTGATCACCAGTCCTGGATTTGCTGATGCTTATCATTTGTTTGTTGACGGCGGTTGGAATAGCCTCAATGGCCCGGTGGAGTTTGGTGGTCAAGGGTTGCCCGAGTTGATCAGCTTTGCGGCGCATGAAATGTGGAATTCATCCAGCGTTTCCTTTGCGCTGTGCCCATTGCTGACGGCTGGAGCTGTGGAGGCATTAAAACATCATGGCAGTGCTGAGTTACAGCAGCGTTATCTGCCTAAACTGATCAGCGGTGAGTGGACCGGCACCATGAATCTGACCGAAGCGCAAGCCGGATCGGATCTATCGGTTGTGCGTACCAAAGCCGTGCCCGAAGGCGATTATTACCGGCTGTACGGTCAAAAAGTCTACATCACCTGGGGAGATCATGATGTCGCCGAGAATGTCATTCACTTAGTGTTGGCGCGTACTCCAGATGCTCCTGAAGGGGTTAAAGGCATTTCCCTGTTTCTGGTGCCTAAATATCTGGTCAATGACGATGGCAGCTTGGGGGCGCGCAACGATGTGTACAGTCAGTCACTTGAACACAAACTCGGTATCCACGGCAGCCCGACCTGTGTGATGCAATTTGGTGATGGGGACGGGGCCGTGGGCTATCTGGTCGGCACCGAGAACAAGGGGCTGGCGCACATGTTCACCATGATGAACGAAGCACGGCTCAAGGTCGGCTTACAGGGCTTGGCGGTCAGTGAACGCGCCTATCAGATGGCACGAGACTATGCTCTGACACGGGTTCAGGGACGACGCATCGGTGATCGCAGCGGCGAACGGGTCGTCATTGCTGAACATCCCGATGTCCGGCGCATGTTGCTGACTATGAAGTCTTTAAATCAGGCCATGCGCGGCTTGTGTTACAGCACGGCGCGTGATCTTGATCTGTCACGCCACCAACCCCACCCCACTGAACGGGAACGTTACCAGCGGCGTTTGGATTTGTTAACCCCAGTGGTCAAGGGCTGGTGTACCGAACTCAGCAATGAGACCACTTCTCTGGGCATTCAAATTCAGGGCGGCATGGGCTATATCGAAGAAACCGGTGCTGCTCAATACTACCGTGATGCGCGCATTTTAACCCTGTATGAAGGCACTACCGGCATTCAGGCCAATGATTTAGTGCTACGCAAACTGGGCGCTGATAACGGTGCCGCCATGCAGGCGCTACTGGATGATTTACAAGACTGTGAACAGCAACTGATGAGCCGTAACACTCCGGATCTGCAACTGATTCACAATGCACTGGTCGAGGCGGGTGCCACACTGACCGAGGCAACGGACTGGATGCTGCGCCATTTAGACACGGATGTCGAAGCGGCTTTAGGCCAAGCGTTTAATTATCTGATGTTAACCGGCTATGTCTGTGGTGGCTGGCAGATGGCTCAAGTGGCGCTGGCAGCACAACAACGGTTAGATCGTCAGGATGATCCTGAATACCACCAGACCCAATTGGTACTGGCGCGGTTTTATGCTGAGCAAATCTTGCCCCGCTCACGCGCCTTAATGCGGGCGGTATTGCAGGGCAATGCACAAATGATGACGCTGAGTCACCAGCAGCTTTAGGGACGAATAAGCTAGGGCGGCTGGACGCTGACGTGTAGGTTGGGTTGCCGTCTTTTGGGCAACCCAACTAGCCTATGATGTCGGGCAACGCTGCGCTTTTGCCCGACCTACCGTTTCAGTCCCCTCTCCCTCATTTATGGGGTAGAGGGCTTTCGATTTATATTTTTTAACATGTCCGATACGACTCACCATTCTACTGCCGTCGATCCACAGCACCTTGATGCGGTATTGTCCCAAATCAGCCAAGTGATTCTGGGTAAACCTGCCGTTATCCGTTTGGCTTTAACCTGTTTGCTGGCTCGTGGGCATCTGTTGATTGAAGACCAGCCCGGCATGGGCAAGACCACTCTCGCCCATGCCTTAGCGTGTACCTTGGGTTTTAAGTATCAGCGGGTACAGTTCACCAGTGATTTACTGCCTGCTGATATTCTTGGTGCGGCGGTGTATGAGCGTGAGCGGTCGGCCTTTGTGTTTCATCCGGGACCGATTTTTACCCAATTGATTCTGGCTGACGAAATTAACCGTGCCTCGCCCAAGACCCAAAGCGCTTTGTTAGAAGCCATGGAAGAGTATCAAGTCACGATTGAGGGTTCCACCCATCGTTTGCCTCAACCCTTTTTCGTGATTGCCACTCAAAACCCCGACCATCAAGTCGGCACCTTCCCCTTGCCCGAATCGCAATTGGATCGGTTTTTGATGCGCCTAGAACTGGGGTATCCCGATCCATTGGCCGAGCGCCAATTACTCGAAGGTGAAGATCGGCGCAGCCTGTTGCAGCGCCTGCCAAGCGTGTTGCAACCTGAGGACGTGATCAGCGTCCAGCAGAGGGTGGCGGCGATCACGGTCTCGCCCTTGTTACTGGATTATTTACAGGCGCTGTTGGCGGCGACCCGACGCAGTGCGGAGTTGCGCAATGGCTTATCACCTCGGGCAGGACTCGGTGTGCTGCGCGCTGCCCGTGCCTGGGCCTTGTTGGAACATCGTGATTATGTGCTGCCTGAAGACATTCAGGCGGTGCTGGTGCCGGTGATTGGCCACCGGTTGCAAGCCGTGCGTGAGCATCCTAACAGCGTTGTGCAGCAACTGATTGAAAGTGTCCCGGTGCCGGTGTGATGGCGGCTTTGTGGTCTAATCATTTTGAGCGCTGGATCCGCCAGCGCCATCCGCCGCAGTCTAAAGCTTTGGAACTGACTCGGCGGCGCATTTATATTTTGCCCACTCGGCAAGCGTATGGGTTTTTTTTGACCCTATTGGTGTTATTTCTGTGGTCAGTGAATTACAGCAACAGCATCGGTTTTGCCCTAACGTTTTTGCTGGTGGGGGTGGCGCTGAATGCCATGTGGCGTTGTCATAATAATTTGCTCAATCTGCGCTTAGAAGCCCTTGGGGCTGAGCCGGTATTTGCCGGTGAATCCGCACGTTTTGGGGTCTTATTCAGTCATACGGACGCGGATATGCGTCCCGGACTGTGCCTGTGTGCAGCTCACACCCAAGTCGCGTGTGCGGACATCGAACCCAGCGGTACGCTGCTGTCTCTTGAGCTGCCGACCCAGCAGCGCGGCTGGCAGCCAGTGGGGCGGTTGCGGGTTGAGACCTACTTTCCTCTCGGTTTATTCCGAGCATGGAGCTGGGTGGAATTTGACCGCCCGCTGTTAGTGTACCCACCGCCACGCGGTGAGCGTCCCTTGCCTGACTTACAGGCGGAAACCCTCGGTGAGGCCCAAACGCTGACCACCGATCGCGGTAATGAGGATTTTAGCGGTTTGCGTGACTATATAACCGGCGATTCACCGCGCCATGTAGCGTGGAAAGCCAGTACCCGTTCCGAAAATCTACTGGTCAAACAGTTCACCGGTCAAGTGCGCCCAGAATTATGGTTGGAGTGGGCGCAGCTCAGTGCGTGCAGCGACGAACAGCGCTTGGAGCAGTTGTGCCAATGGGTGTTGGTCGCGGAAGCCCAGGGAGTGTGTTATGGGCTGAAACTGCCTGGGCAGGAGCTCCCCCCCAGTCTTGGGCCGATTCATCGCGCTCGCTGTTTACAGGCTTTGGCGGTTTATGGTCGCGATCATTCGTCGGCGCCCTAAGCCGCAACAACAAGTCGCCTCGCGTGCGATTCATGCCCCGCTGCAGGCGGGGGTCTGGCCGTGGTTGCTCGGTGCTTTGCTGCTGGCGGTAGCGCCCCAAGTGGTGCGTTTGCCGCTGTGGTTAACTGCGGTGTGGGTGGTTGTGCCATTGTGGCGGTGGTGGCTGGCTTACCGTGGTGAGCGCTTGCCCAGTCGCTGGCTATTGCTGCCCTTAACCTTGGCCTTGATTGGCAGCGTGATTGCGCATTATGGCACCGTATTCGGTCGTGATGCTGGGGTGGCGTTGCTGGCGGCAATGACGGCCATGAAATTGCTGGAAACTCGCAGTGTGCGCGATGCCCAAGTCTTGGTATGGCTCGGTTATTTTTTGCTGATGGCCAATTTGCTGTTCAGTCAGGAAATACCGATGATTGCTTATTTGGCGGCTGTGCTGGTGGTGTTGCTCACCGCCCAATTACTTAGCCACTATAATGGCAACGGTTTAGGGATACGCCGAGCGCTGCGTCTCAGTGGGGCGATGTTGCTGCAAGCGATTCCCATCATGCTCATTTTATTTATATTATTTCCACGCATTCCGGGACCACTTTGGGGATTGCCTAAAGACGCCCACAGCGGGTTGACGGGGTTGAGTAATGAGATGTCCCCCGGTTCGTTAAATGACTTGATTTTATCCGATAGGGTGGCTTTTAGAGTTGAATTTGCTGCGGATCCGCCGACCGCGTCGCAGCGTTATTGGCGCGGTCCGGTGCTGTGGCAGTTTGACGGACGTTCGTGGCGGGGCAGCGACGACCCCCGTAGCGATGAGCCACATCATCAGCCGCTGGGTGGGCGGTTTGACTATACCCTGACTTTAGAACCTCACGGCGAGCGCTGGCTGCTGGCTTTGGATTGGCCGGTGGTGGGGCCTTCGGGCAGCGGCTTTACCTGGGCGAACAGTCTCCAGCAACGTGAACGGATTAACACTCGGATGCAATACACTGCCACCTCTTATACTCAGTATCGCAGCAACCCGATCACTGAGGTGGATAAACGCCGCACTTTGCAATTACCTGAGTCCTTGAATCCCCGCGCCCGGGCGTTGGCCGAGCAGTGGCAATCGGAGTATCAACAGCCACTGGCGATTGTCGAAGCCGGTTTAAATTACATTCGTAATGAACCGTTTTTTTACACCTTACGGCCCCCGCTGTTGACCAGCCGCGATAATATTGATGAATTTTTATTCCGCAGTCGCCGTGGGTTTTGTGAGCACTACGCGGGTAGCTTTACCTTTTTGATGCGGGCGGCGGGCATTCCTGCCCGAGTGGTGCTGGGTTATCAGGGCGGCGAGTTCAATAATGATTATCTCATTGTGCGCCAATCCGATGCCCATGCTTGGGTAGAAGTCTGGTTAGAGGAACGCGGTGGCTGGACGCGGATTGATCCAACGGCGGCGG
>PWUP01000042.1 GCA_003562535.1 Gammaproteobacteria bacterium
GCCGCACGCCACGCATCGATATCGGTCAGGGGAACGAAGGTCGTCTCAATACCGAGTTTGCGCAGATACTTCTCAAACAGGCTGACCGTGGCGCCAAACAGACTGCTAGCGGAGACAATATGATCACCGTTTTTGAGCAAGGCCAGACAGGTGGCCAATACCGCCGCCATACCCGAGGCGGTAGCGACACAGCTTTCCCCCCCTTCTAATGCGGCCAAACGTTGCTCAAAGGTGCGCACGGTAGGATTGGTAAACCGAGAATACACATTGCCCGGCTCCGTCTCGGCAAACCGCGCCGCCGCTTGGGCGGCACTGGTGTAAACAAAGCTGGAGGTCGTGAAAATCGGCTCGGCATTTTCCGCCTCGTCAGTTCGCACCTGACCAGCTCGCACCGCTAAACTGGCAAATCCCCAGTCTGATGACTCAGCCATCAGCGGCATCCAACCCAGGGGTTAGACCAGCAGCTTGAATACCGGCCAGTGCACAGGCTTCATCCTGACCGGGAGCATCACCACTGATACCGACTGCACCGATGATTTCCCGCTCGCGGTTCAATAGCAACACCCCTCCGGGCACGGGAACAAACCGCCCCTGTGAGGCGGCAGTCACCCCGGTGACGAACGCCTCACGGCCTTGAGTGCGTGTGCCCACTGTCGCACTGGATACCCCGATGGATAAGGCCGCATTCGCTTTGCCAATGGCGATTTCCAGACGCAATACCCCCGCCCCGTCTTCGCGGTCGGCGGAGACCAAATGCCCACCGGCATCAAGAACAGCAATGGTCAAAGGTTGCAGCTCTAAACGCCGCCCCTCAGCCAGCGCCCCGGCAATAACCTGACGCGCCTGCGACAACGATAAATCGGTTTTACGATGAAATACGGCAAATGACATAGCATTAAGCTCCTAAACTCGGAAAGTTTCTAGGCAAAACTGAGCTGAATGATGCCATAATTACCAAGGGTTTCATACTTCGGGGTGTGTTCTTGCAAGATTCCTCCCGGAGCTAAGTGCGCAAAAAGCCTATGATGTCGGGCAACGCTGCGCTTTTGCCCGACCTACCGCTCGCTGTTGTCCGGTAATCCGCTTGAATGGCTATACTATCTGCAACGCTACTCTTTCAGTACTGGCAGTCCACCAAAGTTGGCGCTTAGCATGGCATAATGTCTAGCCATGCGTATCCCTCGTGTTTATATGCCTATGACTTTAGTCAGCGGTGCTCGCTTGCGCTTACCCGAATCGGCGTTTCATCATGCGGTGCGGGTATTACGGTTGCGTGTTGGTGCTGAACTGCGGGTATTTAATGGTCAGGGGGGCGATTATGCCGCTTGTTTAGCGCAAGTTGAACGACGAGGGGCTTGGGTTACTATAGGGGATTTTAGCCTTAGTGACTGCGAATCCCCGCTGGGGGTGACTTTACTGCAAGGGATTGCTCGTGGTGAACGCATGGATTATAGCCTGCAAAAAGCCGTGGAGCTTGGAGTGACACAGATTCAACCCTTGATGTGCGCACGCAGTGTGGGGCCGTTGACGGCTGAGCGTTTAGCCAAGCGGCTGAGTCATTGGCAAGGCATTGTCATTGCCGCCTGTGAACAATGTGGACGTAATCGGCTGCCCGAATTGGCTGAGCCGCTGACCCTAAGCCAGTGGTTAGCAGGCAAGCCGGACATCGGCCAAGGCGTGCAACTCGATCCAAAGGCTACACTGGGGCTAAGCGCTTTGGCCCCGCCAGCGTATCGCTTAAGCTTACTGGTCGGCCCAGAGGGTGGCTTGGATGCAGCGGAAATGGCTGAAGCCACTGCTGCGGGCTTTATCGGTGTGCGGCTAGGGTCTCGCGTATTGCGTACAGAAACGGCTGGGGTAGCAGCCTTGGCTGCTGTGCAGACGTTATGGGGCGATCTCGGATAACTTGAGGAGTGCTGATGGATATATTGATTGCGTTGCTGGTCAACACGGCCATTTTTTCAATAGCTCTAGGGGGGTGTTTGGTGGTTGGTGCCTTATTATTGAATAATTTGCCTTTGGGAGCACCCCCTGGGCTGATCCGCAGACTCTGGACGTATCTGACCACTAATGTCGCGGAAACCCGACGTCATCATCCCTTTCCAGAACTGGAACTGCCCTGTGCAACGGCGACTCCCGGGGCATTATTCACCCGAATTGAGCATACTTTAGATTTGCTGAACTGGCAGATTGTCGAATCAGATCATCGTGAGTACCAGATCCATGCAGTGGTGGAAACCACACTGTTTCGGTTCAAAGACGATGTGCTTATTAAGCTGGAACCCGGGCGTTATGGCACCGAGATTCATATTCGCTCCAGTTCCCGAGTAGGGCGGGGTGATTTGGGCGCAAACACGCGGCATATTCTTGACCTTTTAGACATGTTAGCTCGTCAGGTCTAGTCGGGCTTATCGCTGTTGAATGCCGCCAGCCAATCGCGCATGCCTGCACAGGCAGTTTTACGAATCACCTCAGCGCCTGCAACCTGAGCCGGTTCACCAGGATCAATCACAGTAATCGGCACATCAGGAGCGGTGTAAGCGACCAGACCTGCCGCAGGATACACTTGCAATGAGGTGCCGATCACCAATAAATAATCCGCTTGGCTGACCACCTCTGTTGCAGGCGCAATCATCGGCACCAGTTCACCAAACCACACCACATGGGGGCGCAATGGACTGCCCAAGGCGCAACGATCCTCGCGAGTGATGGGGGCGTAGCCAATATCGTAAATCAGTGCAGGGTCAGCGGTACTGCGTGCTTTGGTTAATTCACCGTGTAGATGCAGCACTTGAGTCGAACCTGCCCGCTCGTGGAGATCATCAATATTTTGCGTGATGATACTGACCCTATGAGTGTGTTCAAGCTGAGCCAGCGCTTGGTGGGCAAAATTGGGTTCGACCTCTCCAAGCTGGCGACGACGGTCGTTGTAAAAGCGCAATACCAGTTCGGGATCACGCTCAAAGGCTTCAGGGGTGGCCACATCATAGACACTGTGCTGTTCCCATAAGCCACCGTTGTCTCGAAACGTGCCGAGACCGCTTTCGGCGCTGATCCCTGCACCGGTTAATACCACAATATGTTGAGTGTTATTGCTTGTCATGTTTCAAAAAGCCCAAGTGAGAAAAGGTTTAAGCGTGGCATAGACCAGCAAGGCCGCAAGCAGGCTAAACGCTACGGTTCGCAATGGATAACGGCGCAGTTGTTGGGCTAAGGTGTCGGCTCGCCCCTCTTGGCGCGCCGCCTCCCACGCTGCACGCATGCGCTGTTGGCGTTCCTGGCTGTACTCATCCAGTAGTTGCTGAGCACGTTGGGCGTCTGTGGCGTCTTTAATCCAAATCGCTCCCATACTGATCCCCCAAGGGCCAGGTTGGGTCTCATAATAGGCAATAGCCTGGGCATCCAGCAAGGCGCGGACTTCTTCGGCTTCATCTTCAGGCACATGACGCAAATTGAGTAGCTGATAGGGCATAGGCGTTGATCAATGTGGGTCACTGGAGAACACAGCACTTATATTA
>PWUP01000262.1 GCA_003562535.1 Gammaproteobacteria bacterium
GCCTACTGCATACCCCTTTAGCCCCATCGTTACGCCCTTATTTAGAGCCATTACAGATCAGAGGCTGGGGCTTGGTACACCTTGATCTACAGATTCCATTAACAGCGACCGCAACGGCCACTACAGTCAACGGGGCGGTGTGGGTTCGTCAAGCCACTGGCCACTGGGCTGAACCGGCATTGATGGTAGAACAGGTGGATGGGGTAGTAGAATTTACGACGGCGGGGGTACAGCGGGGTGAATTCACTGGGCAATTCGCTGAGCAGCCTGCTCGGGTGCGGCTAGCGGTCCAACCACAGGGGTGGGAATGGCGTTTGGATTATGGCCCGTTACGGGCTATCCGCTTGCACCAGTCTCAGCAGGGGCGTGTGCAAGGGATTAGCGGTACGCTCAATAACCCCATCATCGCCGGTTATGCCTTGGGTGACATCGAGTTATCCGGGCAACCCAATGCAGCAGGGGGGCTAGAAATCGCGTTATCGGGTTCACGCTTACACGGTTATTTAACCCTGCCAAATCAAGCGGGACAGCCCTTATGGTTGGCTTTGGAGCACTTAGATTTAGTGCCCCAGCACCAGGAGTCAGGTCACCAGACGCCCAATCCGTTCACGCGGCTACAGCCACAGCATCTGCCACCGGTTATGGTCACGGTCCGAGATTTATTGTGGCAGCAACGAGAACTGGGGCAGTTGACCGTGCAGGGACAACCGCATGAACACGGGTACCGCTTAATCGATGCGCAATTACACCACCCGCAGCATCGCTGGCAATGGCAGGGGGCGTGGTGGCACCGCGATGCCCTCACTGAAACAACGCTGCAAACCACGATTGACAGCGATAATCTGGGTGAGCTGTTGGCGTTGTTTGATTTCGGCGGGGTCGAAGATGCACCGATGCGTTTATCCTTAGGGTTACGCTGGCCAGGATCACCGCTGACGCTCAGCGTGGCTGAGCTAATGGATCACTTACAAGGCCAGTTAGATGTCCATATCGGGGCGGGGGTCTTAACTGAGATTGAGCCGGGTTTAGGGCGATTATTGGGTATGCTTAATCTCAATAGCCTGAAACGACGGTTACAACTCAATTTTGCCGATATTACTCAAACGGGCTTAGCGTTTGACCGTATCACCGGTCAGTTCAATCTGGAACGAGGGCAATTACTGACCGAAACGTTACAGATTAATGGACCGGCCGCGCGCTTGACCCTCAGTGGTCGGCTCGATCTACGGCAGCGCCAAGTGGATCACATCGTCACGGTCACTCCAGAAATAGGTCTGCCTTTGGCTTTAGCCGGTACCTTAGCGGCTGGACCGGTGGTGGGGGCGGCCGTGTTTCTAGCCGATCAATTCTTGAAAAGTGAATTTGATCAAGCGATTCGCTATCGCTATGCCTTAACGGGGACATGGGATGCGGTACAGCTTGCACCGCTCACTACCGAAGCGCAGCCCTAAATAACATTAACAACCAGCAACTCAACCGATGACACAGGTGAATATATGCACGTATTAATTATTGGTGGTGGGGGTCGGGAACACGCCTTAGCGTGGAAAGTGGCTCAATCGCCGCGCGTTGCACGGGTGTATGTCGCCCCGGGTAACCCAGGCACAGCGGCTGAAGCCAAAACAAGCAATGTCGCTATCGAGGGTGACGATATCGCGGCTTTGGTCGCTTTTGCCACTGAGCAACACATTGACCTGACAATCGTCGGCCCTGAGGCACCGCTGGTGGCCGGGGTGGTGGATGCGTTTACGGCTGCCGGTTTGCGCTGTTTTGGCCCCAGCCAAGCGGCAGCTCAATTAGAAGGCTCCAAAGCCTTTTGCAAAGCCTTTATGCAGCGTCATGCCATTCCGACCGCGCATTATCAGGTGTTTACGGAACTCGAACCAGCGCTAGAGTGCATCGCCCAGACTCGCTTACCTGTGGTGGTGAAAGCCGATGGTTTAGCAGCAGGTAAAGGCGTGATTATTGCGCACACTCGCGAGCATGCCGAAAAGACGGTGCGGGCGATGTTGACCGCCGATGCCTTTGGTGAGGCCGGTCATCAAGTGGTGATCGAAGATTTTCTCAGTGGTGAAGAGCTGAGTTTTATCGTGCTGGTGGACGGCCAGAATATTTTACCCTTGGCCACCAGCCAGGATCATAAAGCCCGTGATGACGGTGATCAGGGGCCGAACACCGGGGGCATGGGCGCCTATTCCCCCGCCTCTTTGGATACACCGACACTGCAGGCGCGTATCTTGACGGAAGTCATTGAGCCCACCGTGCGCGGTATGGCGGCTGAAGGTATGCCCTATCGTGGCTTTTTGTATGCCGGTTTAATGATTGACGCTGCGGGTACCCCCCAGGTATTGGAATTTAATTGCCGTTGTGGTGATCCGGAAACCCAACCCATTATGCTGCGACTGCAATCCGATCTGGTCGATTTAATCGATGCCGCCATTGATGGCCGTCTCGATCAGGTCAACGCCGTATGGGATCCGCGCCCCGCTCTGGGTGTGGTCATGGCTGCCGGAGGGTATCCAGGCGGCTACCGTCGCGGCGATACCATTGCTGGCTTATCGGTTGATGAACCGCATAGTCATGCGCTCAAGGTGTTTCACGCGGGTACCCGTCAGCACGGCGAGCACATTGTCACCCACGGTGGGCGGGTCTTATGCGTCACCGCCTTGGGCAATACGTTGACCGCCGCCCAGCAGCAGGCTTATGCCCAAGTACGCCACATCAGTTGGCAAGACGCGTATTACCGCACGGATATTGGTCATCGGGCGATTGCCCGCGAGCGCATGGATACCGAGTAGCCCCTAGGTTCAGCGCTTCATGGAGTCAAAGAAATCGGCATTGGTTTTGGTTTGTTTTAGCCGATCCAGTAAAAATTCCATCGCCTGCAGTTCTTCCATGGGATGCAGCAGTTTGCGCAAAATCCACACCCGCTGTAGGTCATCAGGATTGATCAGCAGTTCTTCGCGGCGGGTGCCCGAGCGGTTGATATTAATTGCCGGGTAGATGCGTTTTTCAGCGATTTCGCGCACCAGATGGATTTCCATATTGCCGGTGCCTTTAAACTCTTCGTAAATCACATCGTCCATACGCGAGCCGGTTTCAACCAGCGCGGTGGCAATAATGGTCAACGAACCGCCTTCCTCGATATTCCGTGCAGCGCCAAAAAAGCGTTTGGGGCGCTGCAAAGCATTGGCATCCACACCCCCAGTCAGCACCTTACCCGAAGCAGGCACGACGGTGTTATAGGCTCTGGCTAAACGGGTAATTGAATCCAGCAAAATCACCACATCGCGCTTATGCTCTACCAGACGCTTGGCTTTTTCGATGACCATCTCAGCCACCTGAACATGGCGAGTGGCGGGTTCATCGAAGGTCGATGCGACCACTTCACCATTAACCGTGCGATCCATTTCAGTGACTTCTTCAGGGCGCTCATCGATCAACAGCACAATGAGATAGCATTCTGGATGGTTGGTGGCAATCGACTGAGCGATGTTTTGCAACATTAAGGTTTTAC
>PWUP01000320.1 GCA_003562535.1 Gammaproteobacteria bacterium
CCTTCCAGCCGCTTGAGGTGTTCGAGGGTGACGTACAGGAAATTGCCGGAACCACACGCGGGGTCGAGTATCCGCAGGCTGCACAGTTGCCGATGAAACGCTTGGAGTTCCTCAGGCGAATCCGGTATTGGCTCGGGTCAGGAAACGGTACATACGTCCCGCCAGTGCCGGTGAACTCGCTGTAGAGTTCAATCGAACGGCCTACATCCACCACGACAATAAACGGTGGGCGACCTTCTGCCGCCGGTAACGCTCGAACATAGCGGTCAGCCTGATGGTAGGCTTTGACCATCGCCTTGTCCCAACCTTGGGTATCCAAGGCCTTGCCCGACTGCTTAGCCTCCAGCACGAAACACCCGGAGCGGTACAGGTCGATATAGCCGGTCGTGGTACTGCTGTCAGGATTGTCGATGCCGACAGAACGCTCAAACACATAGCGGTCACGCTCAGCGCAGCGGGGTCTATGTGAGGGTGTGAGGTGTCGCTACAATCCATAGGGCACTATCTGCAGTTGTTTGATTAGTAGGGTTATTGTGCGCTAAAGGAGTAGACTACTGCAAATACGCGCTGTTCGATCTTGCCCATCACAGCCTTCTCAAAAACTGTATAATAGATCGACATAACCGTTAAATTTTAGGTGAAATTGATGCGCTATTTTCGCTATATACTGACTTTAGGGTTACTCATGGCCACTCTGGCCGTAGCCCAAGAACGTCCCGTGCCGCTGGAAGTGATTATCGAGCAGATGGAAACAGGACAGTATGCTACGGCTTTAGAGGCTCTGGACGCTAGAATCGATGCAGATATTAATGATGTCCAAGCGCACTTTCTGAAAGGACTGGTGCGGGTGGAACAAGGTGAGTTTGCCGAGGCCGAGGCGGTGTTTTTACAGATGATTCGGCTATTTCCAGCGTTGCCAGAGGCTTATAATAATCTGGCCGCATTATATGTTGAGCGCGGCGATTATGCCAGTGCTTTGCACACCTTGCATGAGGCCATCGAACACACCGCCAGTGACACCGACATGGCCTTGCTGCGCAGTAATCTCGGGGATTTGTACATTGCGATGGCTATTGATGCCTATCGTCACGCGCAGACGATTGCCACCGAAGATCTGGGGTTAGACGCCAAGCTGGATTATCTGTCACCGATGCTGGATTAGCGTCAGCGATGAGCGTTACGGCGGTTGACGACTCAGCCTTGCACAGCTTGGCCGAACAACTGGGTCAGGTTCTAGGTAAGCGCGGTCTGCGGCTGGTGGTTGCCGAATCCTGCACCGGCGGCTGGCTGGCTAAGCTGCTGACCGATATTCCCGGCAGTTCCGCATGGTTTGACTATGCCGTGGTGAGCTACAGTAATGCGGCTAAACAAACTCTGTTAGGGGTTCCGGCAACGGTTTTAGCCGAGCAGGGTGCGGTCAGTCAAGCCACTGTGGCGGCGATGGCGCAAGGGGTTATGCGCCATGACGCAGTGGACTGCGCCATTGCAGTCAGCGGTATTGCCGGGCCGAGCGGGGGCAGTGCGGATAAACCGGTAGGTACCGTGTGGCTGGCTTGGGCGCTCGGCACGGTTATCACGACACAACAGTATCGATTTCCCGGTGATCGCGATGCAGTACGCCGTCAAGCGGTCAGCCATGCCCTCAGTGGCCTGCTCCAGCGTTTGTCGCAGCCTGCAACGCTAACCCATCATTCACACACTATTAATCAATGAGGCTCAGCCTAATGGACGAAAATAGAAAGAAAGCCCTGGCGACCACTCTCACCCAGATCGACCGGCAGTTTGGCAAAGGGTCGGTGATGCGTTTGGGTGACAGCCCGGCCACGCACGATATTTCTGCGGTGTCCACCGGTTCTTTAGGCTTGGATATTGCTCTGGGAATTGGGGGTTTACCGCGTGGGCGTGTCGTGGAAATTTATGGCCCCGAATCTTCGGGTAAAACGACCTTGGCTTTACAAGTCGTTGCTGAGGCTCAAAAGGTCGGCGGCACCGCGGCATTTGTTGACGCCGAACATGCACTGGACCCGACTTATGCGCGTAAGCTGGGAGTGAATGTTGACGATTTGCTGGTATCGCAGCCTGATACCGGTGAACAGGCTTTAGAAATTTCCGATATGTTGGTGCGCTCGGGGGCGGTTGATGTGGTGGTGGTCGATTCGGTAGCGGCTTTGACCCCTAAAGCGGAAATCGAAGGTGATATGGGGGATTCTCATGTCGGCCTGCAAGCTCGGTTGATGTCGCAAGCACTGCGTAAACTCACGGCGAATATCAAGCGTTCTAATACCTTGGTGATTTTTATCAACCAGATTCGCATGAAAATCGGCGTGATGTTTGGTAGCCCGGAGACCACGACCGGCGGTAATGCTTTGAAATTTTATGCCTCGGTGCGTTTAGATATCCGCCGGATTGGCGCGATCAAAAAAGGCGAGGATATCGTGGGCAACCAAACCCGAGTGAAGGTGGTCAAGAACAAAGTCGCACCGCCGTTCAAACAGGCTGAGTTCGATATCTTGTACGGTGAAGGCATCTCGCGTGTGGGTGAAATTATTGATCTCGGCGTGGCCGCTGGGCTAGTGGATAAGTCCGGGGCTTGGTACAGTGTGGACGGTACTCGGGTCGGCCAGGGCAAAGAAAACGTCCGCCAATACCTTAAAGAACATGCGGAACTGGCAGAGTCATTGGAAACCAAAATCAGGGCGCATTATTTAACCCAACCGGAGCGTATCCCTGAAGCCGTTGTTGACGATGAGACCACTGAGCAAAACGCTTGATTCGGAAGCTGAACTGCGAGCCGCTGCGCTGAACCTGCTGGCGCGGCGTGAGCATTCTGCCCTAGAGCTACAGCATAAGCTGGCGCAACGGGGCGGGACGGCGGCAACCATTGCCCAAGTGGTGCAAACCTTACAAGCCGAAGGGTGGCAAGATGATGCCCGCTTCGCTGAAGTGTACGCCAGCAGCCGTTTTGACAAGGGTTATGGGCCGCTGCGCCTGCGCCGCGATTTACAAGAACGCGGGATTGCCGCTGCCGTAGTGACCACGGTGCTGGCCACTTTCGCCGATCAGTGGTCAGACCGACTGCAACGTTTACGGCGGCGGCGTTTTGGTGAACCACTGCCCACCACGCCCGCTGAGCAGGCGCGACAGGTTCGCTTTCTGCGCCAGCGGGGTTATACCATGGATCAAATCATGCCATTATTTAAGCTGACGGAAACCGATTAATGATGACCAGCGCTGAACTACGCCAAGCTTTTCTGGATTTTTTTCACCAGCGGGGGCATGAAATTGTGCCGTCTAGTCCGTTAGTACCGGCTAATGACCCCACCCTGCTGTTCACCAATTCCGGCATGGTGCAATTCAAAGACGTGTTTTTGGGGCGTGACCCACGCAGTTATCAGCGAGCAACCACTTCACAACGCTGCGTCCGGGCAGGCGGTAAACATAATGACCTAGAAAATGTCGGCTATACGGCGCGTCACCATACATTTTTCGAAATGTTGGGTAATTTTAGCTTCGGCGATTATTTCAAAGCCGATGCCATTCGCTACGCTTGGGAATTTTTGACCGATACGCTCGGACTACCCCCCGAGCGCTTGTGGGTATCGGTTTACCTTACCGACGATGAAGCCTACCGAATTTGGGCTGAGGACATCGGCGTGCCGCCGGAGCGCATCAGCCGCATTGGGGACAAGCCCGATGGCGGTTCGGATAATTTTTGGCAAATGGGCGATACTGGCCCCTGTGGGCCGTGCAGCGAGATTTTTTACGATCATGGCGCTCACATTCCCGGCGGACCACCGGGCAGCCCTGATGAAGACGGTGACCGCTACATCGAAATCTGGAATCTGGTGTTCATGCAGTATGACCGCGCTGCGGATGGTCAACTGACCCCGCTGCCCAAACCCTCTGTGGATACCGGCATGGGTTTAGAGCGTCTAGCGGCGGTGTTGCAAGAGGTGCATTCCAACTACGATATCGATGTATTCCAAAACCTGATGCGGGCTGCGGCTGAACTGACTCAATGTCATGATCCCGACAGCAGCTCGCTGAAAGTGCTGGCCGATCACATTCGCTCGACGGCCTTTTTGATCACCGATGGCGTTATTCCCGGCAATGAGGGACGGGGTTATGTGCTGCGGCGGATTATGCGCCGAGCGATCCGTCACGGTTATAAGCTCGGTACCCGCGAACCGTTTTTCCACAAACTGGTTGCGCCTTTAGTCACTGATATGGGGGCAGCGTATCCTGAGCTGCGCGAATCAGCCGAGCGGGTGACTCAATTAATTGCCCGCGAAGAAGACCGTTTCGCCGAAACCTTAGAACACGGCATGCACCTGCTGGAGCGTGATATCGCCCAACTCAGCGGTCGGGAAATTGCCGGTGAAACGGTGTTCCGCTTATACGATACTTACGGGTTTCCCGTCGATTTAACCGCCGATATTGCCCGTGAGCAGGGCTTGACGGTCGATCTGGCCGGTTTTGAACAGGCGATGGCGCAACAGCGTCAACGCGCCAGAGCAGCGAGTCAGTTCAGCAGCACGCAGGAAGCCAGTGTGAGCGTGGCACTGGATGATCTTCCGGCCATTGAATTCAGCGGCTACAGCCAATTAACGGATCAGGCACAGGTTTTGGCCCTGCTGCGTGATCAGCAGCGGGTTGAGCGGCTTGCAGCCGGTGAGTCTGGAATCGTGATTCTGGATCGCAGCCCATTTTATGCCGAATCCGGTGGTCAGGTGGGTGATCAAGGTCGCTTGTTCAGCGCTAAAGCTCAGTTTGCTGTCCACGACACCCGCAAACATCCGCCCACTCATTTACACCTAGGCAAGCTACTGGAAGGCGAAATCGCCGTCGGGGATACTCTGAATGCTGAAGTCGATGCTGCCCGTCGCCAAACCACCGTGCAGCACCATTCCGCCACTCATTTATTGCATGCGGCCTTGCGGCAAATTCTCGGCAAGCATGTGCAGCAAAAAGGCTCGTTGGTGGCACCGGAGCGGCTGCGCTTTGATTTTTCCCACCATGCCCCGCTGACCGATGACGAACTCATGCGCATCGAGCATTTAGTTAATGCCGAAATCCGGCGTAATGCCGAGGCCGATATCCGTCACATGGGTTATCACGAGGCGCTTGATCACGGGGCGATGGCGCTGTTTGGGGAAAAATACGGCGATGTGGTGCGGGTTCTGACCTTTGGTGAATTTTCCATTGAATTGTGTGGGGGAACCCATGTGCGCCGCACCGGTGATATTGGTTTGTTCAAAATCACCACTGAGACGGGGGTCGCGGCGGGTGTACGCCGTATCGAGGCCGTGGTCGGTGAAGCCGCTATGGCGCGGGTCGATGAGCTGGAGCAGCGCTTAGGACGGGTAGCGCAGTTACTGAAAGCTAACCCTGAGCAGAGCGAAGAGAAAATCCGCCAAGTGCTGGAACGTCAGCGCCGTCTTGAAAAAGAAGTGGCGCAACTGCAACAGCGTCTGACCAGCGGCCAAAGTCAAGATCTCACCGCCCAAGCGGTCACGGTGGAAACCCTTAAAGTCCTGGCCACTCGCATTGATGGCGCCGATGCTAAGGCACTGCGTCAGACCATGGATCAACTCAAAGATCAGCTTAAATCCGCCGCCATTGTTTTAGCCAGCGTTGACAACGGCAAAGTGCGTTTGGTCGCCGGTGTGACTCGCGATCAGACCGAACGCCTCAGTGCCGGTGATCTGGTCAACGCGGTGGCGGTGCAGGTGGGTGGCCGAGGTGGCGGGCGCGCCGATCTGGCTCAGGCCGGTGGTAACCAGGCTGAACATCTTGATGCGGCACTGCGTTCGGTACCCCAGTGGGTAAAAGAGCAGCTAGCCGCGATGACCGCGTAAATTGTAAGTTTTATTTCTGGATGGATTAGCGTTTAATAATCAACTCATCCTCATGGGAAAAGGGTAAGGAATGACACTGATTGTCCAAAAGTACGGAGGTACCTCGGTTGGCACGCCTGAGCGCATTGGCGCGGTCGCCGATCGAGTGATCAACTATTGCCGCCGAGGTCATCAGGTCGTGGTGGTGGTCTCGGCGATGAGTGGTGAAACGGATCGGCTGCTGGGTTTAGCGCAGCAGATTACCGCATCGCCTGATCCCCGCGAGCAAGATATGTTGCTTGCCACCGGTGAGCAGGTCACTATCGCCTTGTTGACGATGGCCTTGCAGCAACGCGGCCAAGCGGCGCGTTCTTACACCGGGCCTCAAGTGCCGATTCGTACCGACAGCGCTTACAGCAAAGCACGCATAGCCGCCATTGATGCAGATCGAGTCCGTGCGGATTTGACCGCAGGTCATGTGGTCGTGGTCGCCGGTTTCCAAGGTGTGGACGAGCACGGTCATATTACGACTTTAGGGCGTGGCGGGTCTGATACCACGGCGGTTGCCTTGGCGACCGCATTACAGGCCGATGAATGTCAAATTTTCACCGATGTTGACGGGGTCTATACTACCGATCCGCGGGTGGTGTCAGAGGCTCGCCGTCTGGCGCGGATTACATTTGAAGAAATGCTGGAAATGGCCAGCCTTGGCTCTAAAGTGCTGCAAATCCGGGCGGTCGAATTTGCGGGTAAATACAACATTCCGCTGCGTGTGCTGTCTTCTTTTACCGAGGGAGAGGGTACACTGATCACGTATGAGGAGGACCATGCTGTGGAACACGCTTTGATCACTGGAATTGCGTTTAATCGTGATGAGACCCAACTGACCATTCTAGGGGTCGAGGATCGTCCTGGTGTGGCCTCGGCAATTTTAGGGCCCATAGCCGAGGCCAATATCGATGTCGATATGATTGTGCAAAACAGTGCTCATGACGGCACGACCGACTTTACCTTCACGGTACAACGTAATGATTACAAGGCAGCTTTAGAGATTGTGCGCGCTATTGGCGTGCGGCTTGGCGCTCGTGAGGTTAAAGGCGATGATAAAATCGTCAAAATTTCATTGGTTGGCGTGGGTATGCGTACTCATGCCGGCATTGCCAGCCGGATGTTTGCTACCCTCGCTCGGGAAGGCATTAACATCCGAATGATTTCCACCTCAGAAATTAAAATATCGGTTGTTGTCGATCAGAAGTACCTCGAACTCGGTGTCCGAGTCTTGCATGAGGCTTTCGGTCTTGAACAGGAAGCGGCGTGATAACCACATCTCACCAGTAAACTGGATTTCGGGACGCATCTACCAAGGAGAATAGTATGTTAATCCTAACCCGTCGTGTTGGCGAAACATTGATGATTGGCGATAACGTCACAGTCACTGTGCTCGGTGTCAAAGGCAACCAAGTCCGGATCGGTGTGGATGCACCTAAGGATATCCCCGTCCATCGTGAGGAGATCTACCAACGGATTAAACAAGAGCAAGCGGCGGCTGCCAATAATGCGCCTGCTGAACCGCCTCTGAGTCATTCCGATTAAGGACTTTACGTGGCGGGCTTGTCAGGTTATACTAATCAATTACACATAATCTTGTGTGTACGGTTTTCTGGAGAGATGGCCGAGCGGCTGAAGGCGCTCCCCTGCTAAGGGAGTATGGGGTTTGTAGCTCCATCGAGGGTTCGAATCCCTCTCTCTCCGCCATTTAATGGTGTACCGGCAGTCCGGCATTAAGTGTTTGACATCGGTCAATCCAGTACGCATAATTTGTGTTTTAAATAAGCGCCCGTAGCTCAGTTGGATTAGAGTACCTGGCTACGAACCAGGCGGTCGGAGGTTCGAATCCTTCCGGGCGCGCCAATTATTCATCGTGTTTGGGTTATAGCGTGGGTCACCCGAACCTGTATCAGGATTTCTTAAGGTATGAAAAAGGCGATACACCCCGAGTATAGAGCCGTGGTATTTCAGGATATTTCGAGTGATTTCAAATTCCTGACCCGATCAACCATTAAAACTAAAGACACCATTGACTGGGAAGACGGCAATCAATACCCGTTAGTTAAAATCGAAGTGTCGAGTCGTTCACACCCGTTTTATACCGGTAAACAAAATATTGTTGATACGGCGGGTCGGGTGGATCGTTTCCGACGCAAATACGGACTGTCCTAAGCACGGTCTGGTTAATTTTCAGCAAGAGGCACCTCGCAGGTGTCTTTTTTTTTTCTGTGTCCACACTATTATTAAGTTTTGTATCATAATGTAATAACCACCATAAATTAGTTGCGGGGGAGCGTCTAAGGAGACCGGTGGACACAATTCGTCCCAATGACAAGGCCCTATTAAAGGAGGCTGCCGCATGGCGAACAAAACCGTAACGCTGACCGATAACACCACAGGCAAGTCCATCGAATTACCGATTATGGACCCCACCCACGGTAATTCAGTGGTTGATATTGGTAAATTAGCCAAGGAGTTTGGTTATTTCACTTATGACCCCGGATTCGTCTCTACCGCGAGCTGTAAAAGCACGATCACTTTCCTCGACGGTGAGCGCGGGCAGTTGTATTACCGAGGGTATCCTATCGAGCAACTCGCCGCTAAATGTTGCTTCTTAGAAGTAGCGTACTTGCTCCTTAATGGGCGGTTGCCAACCGAACAAGAGCTGAGCGAGTTTCAATATATCATCGGGCATCATAATATGATGCGGGAAAATCTGCGGTACAACTTAATCCGCGGGTTTAACTACGACGCTCATCCGATGGCGATGATGACTGGGATTGTGGGTTCATTATCCGCTTTTTACCATGATAATCTGGATATTTATAATCCAGAACATCGGATGATTACCTCGCATCGCCTGATCGCTAAGATCCCAACCATTGCTGCCGCCTGTTACAAACACAATACGGGTCAGCCTTTTGTCTTTCCACAAAACCATCTCACCTATTGCGGCAATCTATTGCACATGATGTTTGCCGTGCCCTGTGAACCGTATCATGTCGATCCCGTCGCTGAGAAAGCCCTAGATGTCTTATTCATCTTACACGCGGATCACGAACAAAACGCCTCCACATCCACCGTGCGTCTCGCCGGGTCTTCGGGCGCTAACCCTTACGCGGCGATAGCCGCTGGAGTCGCGTCTTTATGGGGGCCGGCGCATGGGGGCGCGAATGAAGCCGTGCTCAAGATGTTAGCCGAAATTGGTGATGTATCGAATATTGATAAATACATTGCCAGAGCTAAAGATAAGGACGATTCTTTCCGTTTAATGGGTTTTGGGCACCGAGTGTATCGTAACTATGATCCACGGGCAAAATTGATTAAAGAGGTCTGCCATCAGGTACTGGCTAAATATGGTGATGATCCTCACCTCGAGTTGGCGATGAAACTGGAAGACATTGCCCTAAGTGATGAGTTCTTCATTGAGCGCAAACTGTATCCCAATGTGGATTTCTACTCGGGCATTATCTATAAAGCGCTGGGCATTCCGATCAATATGTTCACCGTGATGTTTGCAGTCGCCCGCACAGTCGGCTGGATCAGTCATTGGAAAGAAATGATTGACGATCCTGAACTCAAAATCGGTCGTCCGCGTCAGTTATACGTCGGTGAGGCTCACCGCGATGTACCGGATTTAGCCGATCGTTAACAGGTGCTGCGGGGGAACGGCGCGCGTATGACCGCCCCGCTGAATTGGAACCGCGATGGTTACGACTGGCCGCATCGCGATGCCAGTCGTTTTATCACCGCCTCAGGCTTGCGTTGGCATGTCCAAATCATGGGGGAGGGACCACCGCTACTGCTGGTGCACGGTACTGGGGCGGCTACTCACTCTTGGCGCGGTTTAGCCCCGTTGTTGGCCAAGCAGTTTACCTTGGTCGCTCCCGATCTGCCGGGGCATGGGTTCACCACCACGCCCGCCAACCAAGGGGCTTCATTGTCTGGTATGGCGCGGTCGCTGCGCGGTCTGCTCGATGTGCTGGCCATCGAACCCTATGGGGTGGTTGGTCATTCTGCAGGAGCCGCCTTGCTGGCGCGTATGTGCTTAGACGGTTTGCTGCAACCCCGCTGTTTTATCAGTCTCAACGGTGCCTTATTACCGCTGCGCGGACTGCCAGGGCAGGTGTTTTTACCCATGGCACGTTTGCTGGTACTCAATCCCCTAGTGCCTTGGTTGTTTGCTTGGCGAGCCGGTGATAAGACCGCGCTACAACGTCTGATCGACAGCACAGGGTCTAAGCTCGATGCTCAGGGTCAAACCTTTTATGCTCGGCTGGTCGCCAATCCTACCCATGTCGCTGGGGTGTTAAAGATGATGGCTAATTGGGATTTACGGCCTTTGCAACGCGATCTATCCCATCTCTCGGTGCCCACCACCTTAGTTGTGGCGCGCAATGATCGCACCTTACCCCCGGATGAAGCCCTACGGATTCGTGCCTTACTGCCCAGCGCTCGGCTAGTGGTATTGCGCGGTGTGGGGCATCTGGCTCATGAGGAACAACCCAGCACGGTAGCCCAGCTTATCGTTGACGCTTGCAAAAAATGAGTCAAACACTGGCAGTTGCCGTGTGACCCTGCTAGACTGTCACTAAATATTGACACTGACAGGGTCATAATAAATTGACAGCAGCACTTCCCTCATCGGTACTTAACTCGGCGACTGAATCTCGGCCGCATGCCGTGGTGATCGGCAGCGGCTTTGGTGGCTTGGCCGCTGCCATACGGTTAGGCGCTCGTGGCTATCGGGTCACAGTCGTTGAAAAACTCGATGCCCCCGGTGGGCGCGCCTATGTCCATCATCAAGACGGTTTTACCTTTGACGCCGGTCCGACCATTATCACGGCCCCCTTCTTATTAGAAGAGCTCTGGCAGTTATGCGGTCGTCAGTTAGCGGATGATATTGATCTGCGCGCACTGGAGCCGTTTTATCGCATTCGCTTTAACGATGGTGAACACTTCGATTATAGCGGTGATCATGAGGCGATGCGCGCAGAAATTGCCCGTTTAGCCCCTGATGATCTCGACGGCTATGAGCGTTTTATGCGGCTCAGTGAACAGACTTACCGCATCGGTTTCGAGCAACTGGGCGATGTGTGTTTTAGTTCGTTTACCGATATGCTGAAAGTTGCACCGGATCTGCTGCGACTACAAAGTTTTCGCAGTGTTTACGGTATGGTGGCTAAATATGTCAAAGACGAACGCTTGCGGATGGTGTTGAGTTTTCACCCGCTACTGGTGGGTGGTAACCCCTTTACCACCACCTCGGTGTATTGCCTGATATCGTTTCTAGAGCAAAGCGGGGGCGTGCATTTTGCAATGGGTGGCACTGGGGAATTGGCCAAAGGGATGGTCAAGCTGATTGAAGGCCAAGGTAATTCAATTCGCTATAACAGTGAGGTCACAACCATAACAGTGGATGGTCGCACGGCTACGGGTGTTGAATTAGCCAACGGCGAAACGCTGGCGGCTGATGTCGTGGTGTCCAATGCCGATTCTGCTTGGACGTATCGTCATCTTGTCCCGGCCAGCGCTCGACGCCGTTGGACGGATAAGCGTCTGGACAAAGCTCGTTATTCCATGAGTTTATTCGTCTGGTATTTTGGCACCCGCCGTCAATACCCCGATGTGTTTCATCATACGATTATGCTCGGACCGCGCTATCGGGAACTGATCACCGATATTTTCACCCGTAAGGTCTTGGCCGACGATTTTAGCTTATATTTGCATCGGCCTACCGCAACCGATCCCTCCTTAGCGCCGCCAGGGTGTGATACGTTTTATGTGCTCTCCCCAGTGCCGCATCTTGACAGTGGGGTGGACTGGAGCACCCAGGCTGAGCAGTACCGGCAACGCATTGCACAACATCTCAGCGATACCTTGTTGCCAGATCTGAATAATCAAATTGTCACGTCCCGGCTGACCACGCCGGATGATTTTCACCAACGTCTGCTCTCGGTCAAGGGGGCAGCGTTTGGGCTGGAGCCGATTCTCACCCAGAGTGCTTGGTTCCGCCCCCATAACCGCAGCGAAGATATCAATCGTCTGTATATCGTAGGCGCTGGGACTCATCCCGGTGCTGGCCTGCCCGGTGTGCTGTCCTCTGCTCGGGTTCTTGATTCGGTGGTGCCTGATGTCCATGCCCTTAGTTGAAACCATGACCCATGCGCGGGCAGATCTTGCTGCTTGCCATGAATCCCTACGCGGCGGCTCACGGTCGTTTTTTGCCGCCTCTTTTTTATTACCCCGCTGTATCGGTGAACCGGCTTCCGCATTATATGCGTTCTGCCGCTTATCCGATGATGCCGTCGATCTGGCCGGTGACAGCTATGCTGCGCTGGAACACCTGCACGATCGCCTAGATCGAGCCTATCGCGGACAGCCCTTACCCGTTGCCGCAGATCGCGCCTTTGCCGCTGTCGTCAAACGTTACGCCGTGCCGCGTGCCCTACCGGATGCCTTATTGGAAGGCTTTGAGTGGGACGCTAACGGACGCCGCTATCAGGATCTTTCAGGTTTATACGCCTATTCAGCGCGGGTTGCCGGTTCAGTTGGCGCGATGATGGCAGTTTTAATGCGGGTGCGCAGTCCGGAATTACTCGCCCGAGCCTGTGATCTGGGTGTGGCTATGCAACTGACCAATATCGCCCGTGATGTGGGAGAAGACGCCCGGGCGGGGCGCTTATATTTACCCACGGATTGGTTATGGGAGGCCGGAATTGACCCGGAGGCGTGGCTGGCTGAGCCGGTGTTCACCCCGGCATTGGCTGCGGTGATCCAGCGGTTGCTGTCAGCAGCCGATGAGCTCTATCAACGAGCAACGACCGGGATTGCCGGTTTACCCTTACAATGTCGGCCAGGGATGTTTGCCGCCCGCTACCTCTATGCCGAAATTGGTCGTGAACTGGAACGCCAGGGCTTAAATTCCGTGAACCGCCGCGCCATCGTACCCATGTACCGTAAAGCGGTGATGCTGTCGCGTGCGCTGTCTGCTACGCCCGTGCCGCTAAGACCGGTTGCCGATCCGCCGCTGGCCGAGACGGATTTTCTGGTTCAAGCCGTGGTCAACACTCCAGCCCCCGAGTTCTTACCATCGATTGGGCCGTTGGGGCGTATTGAAGAACGCCTCGTTGGTGTGATTGATTTATTCGAGCGACTGGAGCGGCGTCAGCAACAATTGGTGGATTTTCC
>PWUP01000066.1 GCA_003562535.1 Gammaproteobacteria bacterium
GCCGCACGGGTTTGTAGAACAGCCGACAGCGCCCGACCACTCTCGCGGGCAATGGCAACTTCTTCGGCTGTCGGCAACACATGGGTGAGAGAGTGCGTGGTCATGGTGGTTTCCTTGGAGCTGCAAAGGAGCTGCAAACAGCATCATGGAAGGCAGCATAACCGAAATGAACCAATATTCGCAATATTCGAAACTGGTTGGGTCTCGCTGGGTACACTGCCATTAACTTTAGATGGCAAAGGTGGGCAATGCCCACCCTACCTTAACTTGCACCCTCGGAACTCCGGCAAAGGTTGGTCTAACCCGACATCGGCAAACCGAGCGGCCATGCGCGAACCTAAACCTTGTGAAATTTCCGGTTGCTCATAGACTGCTCGCCGTAATATCTGGCGAACTTCCTCCTCCATGCTCCGCCCATGCACTTTTGCCCGCTGCTGCAGAGCCGCTTTGACCTCATCATCGAGATTCCGAACGACAAACTGTGCCATAATCGCCTCCATTAAGCCTCGTTAAACGTTTAAATGATATCACGATAGCGTGTGCTTTGAAGGCAATAACTACATTGCAAATCACGGCATGGATCATGCCTAGAGAAGTGCCCCCATCATCCCGTATGTTCTGCAATCATTCGCTCCAGTCGTTCCTGCACAAAGCGAAAACGGAAGGCGTGTAGGGGCGACCGCAGGGCGGCTAGGTCCTCAGCCAGTGGGGTGTGCGCAAAATGGCTTTCCAGTTCAGCAAATTGTTGTAAGGCATCAAACTGATACTGCTCTAGCAAGGGTAACAGCGCCTGCGCTTGAGCGGTGAACTCAACCCAGTCCACAGCTTTGTACTGAACCGCCGGACTGACTGCCACCTCGGGGCATTCTGTGGTCGGTATATACTGTGCCAGCGTGGCTGTGAGTGCGGCAAGATCAACGGGCTTGGCTAAATAAGCGTTCATACCGGCTTGTAAACACCGCTCACGATCTTCGGCAAAGGCATCAGCGGTTAAGGCGATAATTGGGATGGGTGGGCGCTGTTGCTTACGCTCCCAGGCGCGAATCTGCTCGGTGGCGGCATAACCATCGAGTACCGGCATCTGCACGTCCATTAAAATCGCGTCGATGCGCTCCGCGTCGGCCATCACCGTATCGAGCGCCTGTTGGCCATTGTCAACCGTCGCGGTGGTGAGTCCTAAGTTGTGCAATAGAGCGGTGACAACCATCTGATTGACTCGATTGTCCTCAGCGATCAATACCTGTCCGGTGAGCCGTCGTTTCGATACGGACGTTGGGCTGGAGGAAGGTGATCGAGCGGGGGTATCACGACGGTCGGCAATGCGTTCTAGGCGCACCCGAAACCAAAACCGCGAGCCATGCCCTGGGGTGCTGTCCACCCCCACTTCCCCACCCATCGCCTTGGCCAAGCGCTGCACAATCGACAAGCCTAAGCCGGTACCGCCGAACTGACGGGTGGTGGAATCATCCACTTGGCTGAAAGGGTGAAACAAGCGTGATTGTTGGTCAAGCGCAATACCGATGCCGGTATCACTGACGGCAACTTCTAACACGTCTTGACTGCCTTGCGAGGCGACAATACGCACTTCAACCCGCACTTCACCCTGCTGGGTGAACTTCAAGGCATTGCTCACCAGATTATTGAGCATTTGCCGCAGCCGATGCGGGTCGCCTTGATAACGCTGGGGATGGTTCTCTGCCCAATGGGTGCTCAGTTGTACACCGGTGTCCTGTGCTGTGCCGCTGAATAAAGCGTGCGTTTCCCGCAAAAGGCTTTCTGGATCCACTACGCCGGTTTCCAGAGTCAGTTTGCCCGCTTCGATTTTGGATAAATCCAGAATGTCGTTGAGTAACCGCAGCAGCATCTGCCCAGAGTTTAAGATGGTGCGAGCGTAGTCCTGGACTTGCACCGCCGTGCGCGGTTCTGACAGGAGTAATTGCGCCATACCAAGAATGCCGTTCATGGGAGTACGGATTTCATGGCTCATGGTGGCTAAGAATCGGCTTTTGGCAATATTGGCCGCTTCAGCCGCGATTTTTAACCGTTCCGCCTCTTCGAGCGTGGCGTGTAAGCGCAGTTCGGCCTGATGGCGGTGCATGGTCGAGCTTAGCAATTCCGCTGTGAGGCTGAGCATAGCGATTTCCTGTGCGCTCCAGCAGCGGGTCTTGTGCACAGCGTCAAACCCCATGAACCCCATCAATTGTCCCCGTGGATCGCTCATAGGCAGACAGATCAGCGACTGAATACCCTGGGTGCTGAATGCTTCACGTTCTGCCTGCGCTTCAGCGGGTAGCCCACCCACCCAAGGAATATGCACGAGCTTGAGGCGCTTAATCTGCTCATGCCACCAAGGCAGATCGGCTGTCGAGACCTGTTGTATACGTTCCCTCTGCGGTGGGATGCCTTCTGCACACCATTCATGCGTATTAGTCATCCGACTCATATCATCGGAAAAACGAAATACATAGCCCCGATCCACCGCGAACAGTGTCGCCAGCCGATTCAAGGTATAGTCAATCACGGCATCCTGGGTCTGCGCCGTGGAAGTCACCAGTTGCGCGGCGATATCGGTAACCGTTTGTTGGAAAAAAATCTGACGCTGTTGCTGAGCCTCGCTGCGTGCGTGATAAACCAGCCACAGTGCCAGCAGCAGCAGACTGAACAGAGTCACAGCCAGCAGGAGAGTCAACTGCCATTGCCAGCGTTGCCAAGCGTCTTGCCAAGTAAACGGCGGTATATGATCGAAGGGCGGTTGGCGCAGCTCGCGCAATAAGTTCTCTACAGGCCGATAATCCGCTGGGATGCCAAATCCGTATATACCCATTTGACGGGTCAATGGACTATCGTGCGGCAAAGATAAAATCGCCGCAGCCACTTGTCTGGCCAATGACTCGTGGGTTTGAGTTAATGTGACCAACGGCCATTCTGGATACAAGGGGGTAGACAGCGCATGGGGGAAATCAGGTTGTGGTAAGGGGTTAAGCACCCGCACCGCATCCGCTGACAACTCGCCGCTGGCCAGCATAGCTTCCAAAACTCCACTGCGCACCAAGGCTGCATCCACTTCCCCGTTCACGAGAGCGTGTACAGCGTTATCGTGGGGCATATCCGTCAGTACCAGTTGGGTGTCCTCACCGACAGTCAACCCATGACGGCGCAGCTCATACGCTTGCACCTGATAACCACCGAGTGACGAGGTGCTGACGGCGGCCAGGGTGGCGCCGCGTAGATCAGTAATGTTTTGTAAATCATTCCGCTGGGCATCGACCAGAATCACCCCGCCAAAACCATGCACAGGTTGATCATCAATCTGCCTGATCAAGCTGGCGAGGGGAGCGGAGAAACGCTCGCGTTGACTGAGTAGAATGTAATGCACCGGGTTAGTGAGCACAAAATCCAGTTCACCGGCGACAATAGCGGTTTCCAGATCAGGGTAATTGAACGCACGCAACTGCAACTGTAGACCGGGCACTTCAGCGTTAAGATAATCCACCA
>PWUP01000293.1 GCA_003562535.1 Gammaproteobacteria bacterium
AAGAGTGCCTCGTGCCGCTACTTTATTAACAGATTTTCATCAAAAACTGTCCGCAGTATTGTTTATAATCGCTTTTCGATAATCGTTCATTTTGAAGCCCTTGATCAATTTCAGTCCCTGTGGGCCAGAAATTCTTACAATATCTTTCCATTTTTCGTTGCGTTGTTGAACCCCAACTGGCGCTACCGCTAAGGCTTTATCATTCCGCCCATCCTTCCAACCTACTCCGCCCGCAACCCCGCCGCCGGGGGTTGCCGCCACAAGCGCCAGGCGGGCAGCACCACCGCCAGTAACGCCGCACTTAGAGACAGCGCCACGGTCTGCCATAACAAATTCGGATCAGGCGCAAACGGCAATGTCCAGCCAAAGGCGCGGCGATTGATGACAAACACCAGCACACTGGCCACCAGTAACCCCACTGGCAGGGCCAGCCCCCCCGCCACCAGCCCCAGAAAACTGCTTTGCAGGGTCAATAATACCCCTAACTGGGCCGGGGTCAGCCCTAAGGCACGCAACAGCGAGAATTCGCGGGTGCGCTCTAATAACTGAGCTAATAGCGCACTCAATAAGCCAACCCCGGCGACAATAATCGCCAATAATTGCAATACGCGAGTGATGGTGAAGGTGCGTTCAAAAATCTCGAGCGTCAGGTCAAAAATCGCCCGATTCGACCAAATGCGAATCGCTTGCAGCGCACCGAGTTCCTGTTCTAGGTTACGGCGCACGGTGTCCAGATCATAGCCTGCCGCCAGATACACCCCAGCGGAATCAATCGCCGTATCGCGCCAATACTCACGATACACCGCCTGCTGGATAATAATCCGCCCATGCTCACTGCCGTAATCATAGAACACTCCGGCAATCGCAAAGGAGCGCATCCCGTCGGCGACAGGTAAGGTTAAGCTATCCCCCGGAGCCAGATTGCTGCGGTAAGCCAGCGGCTCAGACACCAGAATCGCCCCGGCTTGCAGTGCCTGCTGCACCTGCTGGGTCTCACCATGCCGCAAGCGATAGCCCAGTGGTGCCTGATCAGGAATATCTAGGGCTCCTAACTGGACTGGACGCCCCTCTAAGTCCAAAGTGCGCCAGCGCGCTGTGGTCACTGCCGCTACTCCCGGAACATCAGGCAGTCGTGCCAAAACGGCGCTGTCCAAATGCAGGTTCACACTGCCTGCGGACACCGGGGTCATGTAGAGATCGGCGGTCAATACATCCTGTAACCAGACAATCACCCCACTGCGGAAGCTGTCCACCATGACACCGATGCCTACCGTGGTGGCAAACGCCACCATCAAGGCCGCGCATGCCACGCCGGTGCGGCTGAGATGACGCACTACCCCACGCAAGGCCATGCGCGGCACCGGCCGCCAGGGTAACCGATCCATCAGGGCGGTTAAACCGACCACAGCCAGAGGCGTCAACAGCGCACAGCCCAGCAACAGGGTAAACGTGGCCAGCAGCGCAGGGACTAAGCCCGTAGTCAGCCAGAACAAAGCCGCGCTGAACAGCAGTAGGGCGATCCCGCAAGCACTGACTAGAGGGAGTAGGGCACGCCATTGGGTTTCCAGATGCACACGACTGATTGCCGCACCCGGAGTCGCCATAGCCGCTTCACGAGCCGGCAGTAAAGCGGCTAATACACTGGCCAGTAAACCTAGGGCAGCGGCTTTAGCCAGTGTCAGTGGGGACAGTTCTAAACGGGTGACGGTGAGCACATAGTACAAATCATCAATGGTCTGGGTGACCAGATGCAGCAAGACGCTGCCCAGCCACACGCCCAATACACTACCCAGTAAGGTCCCGATGCAACCCAGTAATAGCGCCTCGCCGAGAATACCGCGCACGATTTCACTGCGGGTCACGCCCAACGCCCGTAATCTGCCCAGCAAACCGCGCCGCTGCACCACCACAAAGGTCATGGTGTTATAGATTAAAAACATCCCCACCAGCAGCGCCAGCAGACTGAGGGCGGTCAGGTTTAAACTAAACGACGCGCTGAGTTCGGCGGTGGCTGCGGCCTGTTCAGCCGTGGCGACCAGATGCAGAGACTCCGGCAGGGCGGATTGCAACTGGGTCAGCAGGCGCTCACCGGCCTCCCCCTCGGGCAGGCGGACATCAATATGGCTCAGCCAGCCGACCTGATCGAGCAGGGTTTGCGCGGTAGCGATGTCCATGAGCACCAGCCCGTGCAAACGCGGGTCGGTTAATTGGCCTACGGCAGTCAGTGTCAGCGTGTCCGCGCCAATGTTTAGGCTTAATGCGGTGGGGTCGGCAACATCACCGGGCAATACGGCGGTATGGGGTTCCGTCAGCAAAGCCAGAACATCGATCGCTGCGGCTTCGGTCGCATCGGCATCGAGATAGGTGCGAAAAGCGCCCTCGGCAAACGGATCGATGCCGAGCAGTTGGTAGCGTTTACCGGCTGGCTCCACGGCTTCCGCATACCCCACAACCACGGGGGCGATGGTGCGAATCCCTTGACGGCGTAAGTCAACATACACCTGTTCCGGCACTCCGGCCTCACTGGTGGCCACAATGCGATGACTGGCGCTGCCGGCCAGTTGTTGATGAGCCAGCTCAAAACTGCGCAAAGCGCTGCTGTTGGCGATGTCCACCGCCAGCACCACCGCCACCCCCAGGGCAATACCGAGTATAGCCAGCCCAAGCTGCCAGGGATGGCGCCATAAATGCCGCAGCAGGCTGAGCCAGAGCAGGCGATTCATGCGCTGGATGGCTCGCTGAGCCGTCCGTTATGCAGCTCTAGAATCCGGTCAGTACGCTGGGCAATATTACGGTCATGGGTGACCAGCAATACCGTAGTGGACAAGGGGCGCACCAACTCCAACAGCAGATCCAGCACCTGCTCGCCGGTGGTTTCGTCGAGATTACCGGTCGGCTCATCGGCCAGCAACAGACGGGGTTGATGAACCAAGGCGCGGATAATCGCCAGCCGTTGTTGTTGCCCACCGGATAATTGTTCGGGATAGGCGTCCAGCCGCTGGCCCAGACCCACTCGGCTCAGTAATTCAGCCGCCCGCTGACGTTCAGCAGGGGTATCACGCTGGTTTAAGGCTAACGGCAGACGAGCGTTTTCTGCTACCGTCAGGGTCGGAATCAGATTGAAGAACTGAAACACTAGACCGACATCCCGCCGCCGCCAGCGGGTGCGTTCGCTTTCGCTGAGGGCGACGATATCCTGCCCGTCCACCACAATTTGACCGCTGTCGGGTCGATCCAGACCGCCGATCAGATTCAGTAGAGTGGATTTACCGCAGCCGGAGCTGCCGAGCAGGGCGACGATTTCACCCTCGGCCAGCGTCGTGGATAAATCGCTGAGTACCGGGTGATCGACATCCCCTTCGCGGTAGTGTTTATTGAGATGACGAATGATAATGCTCATGCTGTCAGGCTAATGCGCCATCAGTACCGGCAATTGGGCATGGTTCATGATATGCCGCGTGGCTCCGCCGAAAATCATCTGCCGCA
>PWUP01000314.1 GCA_003562535.1 Gammaproteobacteria bacterium
CTACCAGGAACATGGGAATAAGTGATTACGCCATGACTACCGATACCTCACACCCCGCCCTAGACCCCGCTGCGCTGGATGCGTTTATCAGCCAATGGGAAGGGTTCGAGCGGTAGCGTTCAACGCCATCAAGAATAAAGCCCTAGTGCTGCTGTGCACAGACGCCGATATCGAGGTCTTGTGCGCAGAACTAACGGACTTATTTTTGACCAGCCCCTGCTCACAGAGACCCGGGCGCAATCCACCCCGCACCCAAAGATCCGACCGCGCTTTGCTCGATTACCATCGACGGCGTAAAAAACAGTGTTTTTGAACCTTTGGTGCTAAACTTAATGGCAGTGATGCAGGAGCGTGGGAACGAGTGGTGATTAGGCTGGGGGCTGAGTGTAGCACGACTCTGGCTTGCCTATTGTGGCCAAGCATCCGATTTAAGCGGGCGCGGCAACGGTGGAAAAATAATCTCAGGGATATGGTGGGTGCCCGCCAGCAAGGCGCTGACTAAAAGCAAAGGCGGCAAACCCAACACCCAGGGCGGCATTTCAAACCCGCGATTAAACAACAGCACTTGCAATACCGGCAAGCTCGCCAACACGGCCACACAGGCCAATAGCGGTAGCGCCCGCTGCAAGGCTGCCCGCCAACGCGCCCGTTTAAAACGCGGATGAAACTCGCTGGGCGCAGCGGCCAAGGTCGTCGCCAAGTGCGCTACGGTCTGATCAAACCGCGTTTGTAAATCTTGGCTGCACTGCGGTTCACGGCGGGTAACATGCAGCAGACTATTCCAACACCCGCGCCGCCACACCAAAGGCCGCCATGCCCAGCCCAATACCGCCAACACATCTTCGGGAAGCTGGTAATCGTCAGCACCGTGCAGGGTGAGTTCTGCCGGTACCCGACCGCCGGCTTGCGTGGCTAAGCGTAATTGCACGGCACCGATGTGCGCCTCAGCCGCCGTCAGCCATGCCATACTGGAACGAGTCAAATCCACCGTATAGCTATGAGCCACCGGCCACTCAGCGACTACAGTGAATTGACTCTCTGGGGGCGTGGCCAGTATCCGTTCATAAGCCGCTTCGGGACTGGAGCCATCGACTTGGAGATAGGCCGTAGTTCCATTGGCATGACGCAACTCGCGCACTACCCGATACTGTTCGGGACGGGGATTTTCCAAATACAGGGATTCTACCAAGGTTAATTGCGCCGCCCCGACCTCGGTATGAGTGAGGGTCTGGAAAACAATTTTACGCGCCGAGCGGTCGCTGGCCGCCAAATCGACTCGGCGGCCTTGGCGGGCAAACGCGGCAACCAAGGTCAATATATCGTGGTGTGTTAAGGGAATCATCGTAAATTCGGTCAGTTAGTTTACAAATCCAGCCAGCGAGCGATAATTGATTTAGCGATAAAACCGAACATCCCCAAACCTAACACCAAGAACAGGGCAAACATCCCAAAACGACCGGCCTTAGACTCACGACCGATTTTGTAAATAATGAAACACATATAGCCCATTAACAGGGTCAGTCCAAACATCAGACCGTAATAGGCAATGTCTTCTTCACGAATACCAAATAACATACTTAATAGTTCCTAGAAACTCTTACGGGTAGTCGGTTTGAACCAAGCAATGTGGTTAAGGTTTCCGGTGTTCGCTAATGTTTTCATCAAGGTCATTACGCTCTCCCCGCTGGGCGTGCAGCCCATAGGGTTGTACTAAATCCCAAACGTGCGGCGGAATCATGTGGCGTATACGCCGAGGCCGTTGTCGGCGCAGATGTAACACGGTTTCAATGGCTTTCATTTCCACCCGCGCCCGAGCAAATTCTAAACCGCGTGGGCCAATTTTCGGCATCAGCCATGCCACCAATGGCCGCAGCCAGTTGGGCGTGCCGCGTATGGGCAGCCCACCTGCCGCCCGTTCGACATTACGCATAAACCCGCGCACCGGTGCTTGACGCTTACCGGCGCTACCCGCGGGCGCACTGGTCAGTTCTGCGCTCAATAAGTCCAGCAACGCCTTGCCACGTTGATTGCGTACCACAACCCATTGCTGGCCTTCACCGCCCATATAGCCCACGGTAATATCCGCCAGTGTGTTGGTGTAATCCACACAGCTTTGGCAGGTGAGCGGGAAAAAGTCTGGTGGTAGTTGGGAAATCGGCAATTTCAGAAAGGGGATCTCGCGGATCTCGCCGCTGTTAAAGCGCAATTCGACGTGGTAATCGGCGCGAAATTCCAAATACTCAATAGTCTCCGGCTGATCCGACAGCAGCGCCAAGAACTGATGAAACCGCTCGGTGGTGGTGTTATCTGAACAAGGGATGCCGATCACATCGAGCCGCTCCAAACCCCACTCATGTTGCAGCGCACGCAGGGCGTAAACTTGACAGGGAATCCCAATCACGGCCAAACGCCGATGACCCTGTTGTACCGCAGGCTCTAACAGCGACAACAGCGGCGCATACCCCATGCGCATACCGCGACACTCGGCCATCTCTGTAGCCTGTGTAACCAATACCGGCTGCGGGCGCCAACGATCCTGTGGATCAGCCCGCATGGTCAACACGGCATCGACGGCGTTGGTTTCCAGCAGACGTTCGGCGATGCGGGTGGTAATGCCCGTCCATTGCGCACCGCAACGCGGCTCATGCAAATAAGCCTTGAACATGGCCTGAAAACAGCCAAAGAAGCGTTCATCGGGGCGCTGCGGGTCACGACTACGACCATGAACCTGCTGCTCCAGTTGAGCATAGTGGGGTTTAATGAACTGACAAGCCCGACCACAGCGTTTGGGGTCGGCAGTACGAGAAATACCGCAATCGGTGCATAAATCGCGGTGTGGAACTACAGAAGCAACCATAACAGAACCTTATTGTATAAAAACCGCATCAACTGCCTAGTGCTGCAGGTACAGCCTGCCACATCAGGTAGCCGCTGAAAGGAATAGCGACAAAACCGAGACGCCCAAACAAACGCGGTGTATCGCTTAATCCTAGTGATTTTTCCAGTTGAGCCCAAGCGAGCTGTACCAGCACGGCACCGCCAAACAGCACCAAGACCTGTAACCAACTCACATTGACCCCCCAATACACCAGAAACCCTAGCCCATAAAGCGTTGCCATCATCACAAAGACAAACAGCCCGCCCCGTGACGGACTGGTTTCAGGGTCACGCAAGGTTCTGAGATAGGCTTTTTGGTAAGCCAAAAAAAAGCTGTAAACCGTGTAGCTTGCCAACAAAGTTAGCGGTGGGATAGCGTACATGATACGATTCGATCTCGTCGTTGCGAACTATTAATACTCAGCATACCGCAGATACACGTTTGTGATGCAGTGGTTGTTGATGGCATACTCACAACTGTGCTCCTAAAAACCTAATCAAAGTTGCTCATGCGATTTTTAGGCACTTCGCTCTCCGTTGATAACACCCGATTGAAGCCGGGCGAGCAACTGGAGTCCTGGTTGAGCAGTCCCAACCGGAG
>PWUP01000113.1 GCA_003562535.1 Gammaproteobacteria bacterium
ACGCTGGCTACCAGCATAGAATTGTGGCATTACTGGCCGTGCACGTCCATCCTGTCAATCAGGCATCGTCCTCACCTGCACGTTCGCTCTCAGCCGCCTGTTCAGCGCACCAAGTACTGGCCGCCTCCACCGCCACGGATGAGGTGGTGGGCAAAACACCCAGATAGCTTTCGGTCTGCTCTGTCGGGACGGCCGGACGTTGAGTCATGCGGTAGAGCGCATAAAGCGCAATGGCAGCAAAGGTCACACCCAGCACCAACCAGAACGCCAACGGCCCCAATCCCTGCATCGCCCAACCGGTCGCCAGAGGCCCGAAAATAGCACCCAGCCCGAAGGTGAAGACCAACCCCCCAGACGCCGCGGGCATCTCCTCGACCGAGAGAAAATCATTGGTGTAAGCCAGAAATAACGCATACAGCGGCGTGGTCATCCCGCCAGCGAGAAAAGCGGCCACCAGCAAAGGCCACAATCCACCCTCAGTGATCCACCCTAGGGCACAAGAGGCGATACCCAAACTGGCTACCCCAAAAATCAACTTGCGTCGATCCATCTGATCCGACAGCCAGCCAATCGGATATTGCAACACCAGCGCACCTAGAAACAGCATGGCGATAAACAGCGCAATCTGGGTCGCCGACAAGCCGATCTGGGTGCCAAAGACCGCGCCCATACCCGCTTGGGTCGCATAGATACTGCCCAGCAAGAAAATTCCCACTGTACCTAGCGGCGAACCTGAAAACAGATTGCGCAAGGACATCGGGCGCGCCACTTCGACCGCCGGAGTTGGGGCAACCGACAACAGGATCGGCGCAAAGGAAATCGATACCAGAATCGAGGCTCCAATAAACAGCGTAGCGGTCGCGGCATCGCCCAAGGTCAGCAGCCCTTGCGCCCCAATGATGCCCAGCGTCTGCGCAATCATGTAAGTGGAAAGCAGTTGGCCACGATTCTCATTGGTGGCCGCATTGTTCAGCCAGCTTTCAGCAACAACATAGATACCCGACATACAAAAGCCGATCAGCACCCGCAATAGCGTCCATGCCCAAGGTTCAGCCAGCAATGTGAACGCAATCAGCCCCGCCGACATGAAACTGCCCAGTGCGGCAAAAACGCGCACATGCCCTACCCTGCGGATCAGTACTGGAGCGTAGCGCGCACCCAACAGAAAACCAACGAAATAGCCCGAGGTGACAATGGCCAGTTCCGCCGCCGAAAACCCTTCGATGCCACCGCGCAGACCGATAAGGGTGAAGTGCATACCATTACCCAGCATAATCAACACGATGCCGAGCAGCAGCGCCCAAACCCCGAATAAAACCTTAATCATCATAATCTGACTGCCTTAGACCTAAAACACACACAGCGGCATGATATGCCTGTACACCCGTGCAGACTCAATTAGCCGGTTTGCGAGCCGTACCCATGTATAGGATTGTGGTCAGCGGCAACCGACCAAAGATCAGATCACCGCGCCGATTGATCCCGCGGGGTCCCAACCCCGTGAAAGACCCGGGCACCAAACCGACGTTCATCAGCCCCGCACGCAGTTCCACCGGTTTGATATACAGCGCCGGGTCATGGGTGCCACGCGGCAACAGGCGTAAAATATCCTCAGCTAGGGTGATCGTGGCTAAGCGGGACAACAGAGTGCGATTAATCGTGTCAAAGAGAAACAGCCCCCTAGGGCGCAGCATGCGCGCTACCTCGGCCAGCACACGGTTCAGATCGCTGACATGCTCCAACACATCCACGCACACCACCGCATCAAATTCACTGTCCGCATAGGGCAGCGCCTCACCCATACCCACAGCATAGCGGATACTGCGACCTGCAGCCTGCGCATGGGCGCGTGCAGCGGCGATGGCCTGTTCAGCGGGGTCAATGCCGGTCACACGAGCACCGCGATCTTCCAGTGCCTCAGCCATGAACCCACCCGCACAGCCCAGATCCAACACCACCTTATCCGACCAGTCAATGTGGCGGTCAAACCAAGCCAGCCGCGCAGGAACGAGGTTTTTCAGTGTGCGCACCCAGCGGATATCATCCGACCACCACTGATCAGCCACATCGTCATAAATTGTCAGATCATTGCGCATCACACGGTCTCCAACGTGAATCAACGCAAATGGTTATACACCTCTCCCCTGCAAATGGGGGAGAGGTTAGAGTGAGGGGGTAAGCTGACTGCGGCTATTTCAGCGAATATCATCCAAAATCTGATAAATACGCTGCGCAATCGCCTCGACTTCACCCACACCTTGCACAGTACGCAAATTACCTTTGGCTTTGTAATAATCAATCAGCGGCGCTGTTTGTGCTTCATACACTTCAAGGCGCTTACGAATCGTTGCTTCGGTATCGTCAGCCCGCTTGCGCGCTAATAGACGCTGCATGATTTCCCCATAATCCACATCAAAAAAGATGACGATATCGATAGGTTGACCCAATTGAGTCAGCATGGCATCCAATGACTGGGCTTGAGGCAGGGTACGCGGAAATCCGTCCAACATAAATCCTTGCGCTGTGTCCTCTTGTAAGCGCTTTTCAATCATGCCTAATACGATATCATCGGATACTAATCCGCCAGCATCCATAATGGCCTTGGCTTGCACCCCAAGTTCCGTATTGGCAGCGACTTCCGCACGCAATAGGTCGCCAGTAGAAATGTGATTTATTTTATAATGATTGACGATTTTTTCCGCTTGGGTTCCTTTACCGGAACCGGGGGCACCGAGCAAAATAATGCGCATATTGATGATCTCACTGCTTGGGCGTTACGCCGCTGTGTTGGTTGATGGTAGCAATGATTCTAGCAAAAGACCGGTCAATATGAAAAATATCATGTCAACGCGAGGCTGTAGTTTTAAACCTCAACCCATGACTCAATTAGCGACATCCGTGTCACATTCCCCCCTACCCCGACCTAAACCGCTGCAAAAAACGCTGTAACCAAGTCGGCGCGGACGGTTTGGGTTCCGGCAGAGTGGGTTGCAGCGCTGCGGTACTGTCCAACAGCGAGGCGTCATCTGAGATATCTTCAGGGGGTGAGACAACCTGCTCGGTGAAATAGATCTCGTGGTGGCCAATGCGGATGACATCGCCTTCTTTTAGCATACGTTTGTGTACCGTATCACCATTGAGCAAAACACCATTGGTGCTGTTTAGATCTTCAATCAAGTAGGTTTGCTGGGAACGCAAGGCACCGCGCAGAATTTTGGCATGATGGCGACTGACCGCAGGATCATCCAGCGGAATACTGCACTGGGGATCGCGCCCAATAACAACCTCATCGGTAACAATCCACTCAGCGACAAATTGGTGGTTGTGCATAATTGTTAGCTTAGCCATGACACAGTAACTCTCTGCTCCTAAAAACCTAATCAAAGTTGCTCATGCGATTTTTAGGCACTTCGCTCTCCGTTGATAACACCCGATTGAAGCCGGGCGAGCAACTGGAGTCCTGGTTGAGCAGTCCC
>PWUP01000148.1 GCA_003562535.1 Gammaproteobacteria bacterium
CCCGCTCGCCGCGTTGCAGGCTGAAATCAACGCCATCCAGCACCCGGAGTTCTTGGGTACCTTGATGAAAAATCTTGGTCAGCCCCTGACAGGCCAGTATGGTCTCACTCATAGCGTAGCGCCTCTGCCGGTTGGGTGCGGGCCGCCCGCCAGGCGGGATAGAGAGTGGCTAATACCGCAAGTCCAAAGGCGATGGTGGTAATCGCCACCACGTCACTGAACACCACTTCTGAGGGTAAATCACTGATTAAATATAAATCAGGGGCGAGAAACCGGACTCCAAACAGCCTTTCGATAAACAGCACCACTCGATCGACATTAAACGCCAGCGCCAATCCGCCGATTAACCCCAGCAGGGTGCCCACTGCACCGACGGCAATCCCTTGCACCATGAACACGCCCATAATGCTGCGCGGTGTGGCACCCAAGGTGCGTAAAATGGCAATATCCGCTTGTTTATCCGTGACCACCATCACCAGTGTCGAGACCAGATTAAACGCAGCAACGGCCACAATCAGCATGAGAATGATAAACATAGCCGTTTTTTCAATTTGTACGGCGCGGAAATAATTGGCGTGTTCACGAGTCCAGTCACTGACCACATAGCCTGAGGGCAATTGCGCATGCAGTTGCTGATTAACCCGTGGGGCGAGAAAGGCATCTTGCAAGCTCAGGCGCAAACCGGACACCGCTTCGCCCAGGCGAAACAACCGCGCCCCATCGTCAACGTGGATCACCGCCAGATTGCGGTCGTAGTCGTACATGCCCGCAGAAAACAACCCCACCACTTCGAAGCGGCGCAATACCGGCATGGTGCCCATCGGGGTGGTGTTGGCCTGCGGGGTGATAACGGTAACCTTATCCCCCAAGGTAATCCCCAAGATAGCGGCCAGTTGTTCGCCCAGAATAATCCCAAACTGACCGGGGATTAAATCCGCGAGATCACCCACAATCAGTTGCTGGTCTAACTCAGACACTTGGGGTTCTTGACTTGGTAGAATACCCTGCAACAAGGCTCCACTGACCTGGGAGCCAAAATTTAGCATCACCTCACCGCGCACAAACGGGGCCCCCCCTTCAACCGCCGGGTGCTCAATCACCCGCTCTAGGGTATGCGGCCAATCCAGCAAGCGGCCATCCCAACTGGTGACGGTGATGTGTGGGGTGAGGCTTAAAATGCGCTCACGCACTTCCGTCTGAAAACCGTTCATCACCGACATCACGGTAATCAGCGCGGTAATACCCAGCGCCATACCCAACATGGAGGTGAAGGAGATAAACGAAATAAAGCTATTATTGCGTTTAGCGCGGGTATAGCGCAGCCCAATGCAAATTTCTAGGGGACGAAACATTAAACCCTATCCTGATCTTTGGTGAGCAGCCAGTCACGCACTGGGGTAATTTGTGCCGAGTCCATCAATACGGGGGCATGACCAACACCTGTAAATTCAATCAGATCAGCTCCCGGCCCGCGCTGAGTCATGGCCACGGCATCGTCATGGCGCAATACGTCGGACTCGGCACCACGGATGACCAGTATCGGCAAATCAAGCTGTTCCCAAACCGGCCATAAGTCCACATCCGCTTGGCTGGCTTCACGAAACGCCTCAGCAATGCCTGGATCATAGGCAAAAGCGTAGCGCCCATCAGCCCGTTGTTGCATAGTGTGTAGGGTCAAATGATGCCATTGCTCATCCGTTAAGGGACCAAAGGGGGCCGAAACCTTACGCACATACGCCTCGGCAGTCGCCAAATCTGGGAAATCCGGTGCTTGACCCACATAGGCTGCAATGCGTTGCAAGGCACTATAGGGGATGAGTGGACCGACATCATTGACCACCAGATGACGGATAGGGGAACGCGGTTGGGCGGCTAATAGCATGCCGATCAGCCCCCCCATTGACGTGCCTACCCAATCGACTTGGCTAGCGCATGAACGAGCAATCAGTGCCGTCATATCGGCAAGATACTGCGCATAATTATACTGTGATTTATCTTCCAGCCAATCGCTACAGCCCCGACCGACAACGTCGGGACAGATCACGCGGTAATCAGCGGCCATGGTCTCCGCGAAGGTATCGAAATCCCGCCCATTGCGCGTCAGTCCGTGGACGCAGATCAGCACTCTAGGGTTATCAGTCGCCCCCCATTCCGTATAGTGAATACGGTGAAAACCGTGCTGGCCCAGTCCTGATAGATGTCCAAAGCGCATAGTCATTAAACTTGATCCTCTTTTCAGTGGTTAAGTGCTCAGCAGCACGGTTCGGCTTACTAGCCTCAGAATAGAATTTGACCAACCGGGCGAACGCCCGTCATCCAATCCATGAAAAAAATTTTCACCTTGGTGTTGTAAAGGCTAAAAAAGCAACTACGCTTCAAATTGCGGGTTTATCCGCACCTTAACGATCCAACAGACTAACCACAGAGGTCATACCAATGAGAATTAAATATTTTCTTGCGGCGATCTTTTTGAGCCTGTTCTCAGTCTTGGCGGTAGCACAGCCTGTCAACATCAACACCGCCGATGTAGCAACCCTTAGAACACTGGAGAATATTGGTGCCACCCGCGCTGCGGCTATCATCGAGTATCGCCAAATTAATGGCAGTTTTAATACCGTTGATGAGATAGTTCGTGTTCCTGGTATTGGTCAGGCTATTTTATCCTCTATTCGTCACCAAATCACTGTCGGTGGGTCAGAACCCTCAGCAACTGCCTCACCAGCGATGGCTCCCGCAACCTCCGGCTACTGATCCGTCAACGCTCAGTTTACGTTGATTCACGAACACGCCTATAGCTCATCCGTTGCTGCTAGGTAGTGAGCTTAACGTCCTGCCGTCATTCCGCCAGGGATTGGCGGAATCCAGTCACAGGGAAGTGAATGTAACCGTTTGAACCCTGATGTTGTTACCCACTCCAAGGCAGCCATAGTCCGGTAATCAGGGTAAACGACTATATGAGGTTAAAGGTCACGCAAGATGCGGGACACTCAATCAATACACCTCAAAATACTCTGCTCGCTCCCAGTCGCTGATATGACTATAAAAGCGTTGCAGCTCAAAGCGTTTGACGGTATTGAATAGGTGGACGAACTCGGTGCCGATCAGATGCTGCAGGTCGGAGTCGGTGGCTAGGGCGTCAAGGGCGGACTCTAAGCGTGTGGGCAGGGGCGGAAGATTCGGGTCATCTTCGCTGGGGCCGTTGACAGGTGAAGCCAGAGTTAATTGCTGCTCAATGCCCAGCAGTCCGCTGGCCAGCACCGCAGCGGCAGAAATATACGGATTGCTCAAGCCCGAAGCTCCGCGCATTTCTATATGGGTGTGCTCATCACCACTGGCTTTAACTCGCACCAGAGCCGAGCGGTCTTCAATCCCCCAAGAAACGTTCGATGGGGCAAAGGTATGTGGCTTCAGCCGGTGATAGCAATTAACGGTAGGATTGCACAGGGCGCTCAGCGCTGCGGCATGAGCCAGAATGCCGGCGATAAAGTGTCGCGCCGTCAGTGATAGACCTTGGGGATCGGCTCGATCCAACATTCTGTTGCGGCCGCTGGTACGCTCCAACAGGCCGATATGCACATGACAACCGCAACCAGCCCGATCCGGCCACGGTTTCGACATAAACGTGGCGTGATAGCCGCTGTGGTGGGCAAATTCCTTGACCGCGTTTTTGAAGGTAAAGGCTTTATCGGCTGCGGCCAACCCGCGCCCAGCGCCAAAATTAATCTCAAACTGCGAACCGGCGTATTCACAGTTATGAGTAATCACATCCACGCCCATAGTTTGCAAATGATCCAGTAATGGGGTGAAGAAATCGCAGTAGTCGTTACGCAGGCTGTTAAAAATGTGGACACCCTGAAACAGCGGTTCACGGGTTGGGCCGTCAAGCACATAGAACTCGAACTCATGTCCCAAGGTGACCTCCAAACCCTGCTCAGCCGCGTGATCCAGTAATCGCGCCAGCACTCGCCGTGGAGCCTGTTCCATGATGGTACCGTCGATAAAATGGCTATCGCAGATGACCTTAGCGACTCCGGGTTTCCATGGAACCGGTTGCACCGTTGTCCAATCAGGAAACAATAACGAGTCGGCATAACAGATTTCTGCGTTCAATCCGCAACCGGGGACGACTTGCGCGGCCGTGTCTTGCGCCAGAGTGCCGCCGTAGAGATTGAGTCCGCGCCGAGCATAGTCTTCAACTTTAGCGATGGGAATGGTTTTGCTCCGGGAGGTGCCGTGCAAATCCGGCAGTTCAAAACGCACATAACGCACACCGGCGGCGGCAAGAGCAGCAATGGTTTGGGCAATATCAGCAGTCACACACAGTCCTTGGGTTTAAATGAGCCAATCAACACACTGTTAAGCTTAATCCTTAATACACGAAAATTCGACCCTGATAGGTTAAGGCCGCGTAGCCAGGCTGTCGGGCAACGCTGCGCTTTTGCCCGACCTCCCGCTCTTAATGCACGAAAATTCGTGCCCTAGCAAGGTCAGTGCTCGTGATTGATCCGTGCGTGTAAGCGCTGCGCGATCGGTGCCTGGGCCTGTTGCAGGGCTTGGTAAATACCAAATAACTCCTGATATAAAGCCTGTCGCGTGCGGTCAGGTTCGGCTGTGTGAATCACCCGTACACAGCGCTGTACCGCATCGTGTGGGTCAGTGAATAACCCTATGCCAATGCCGGCGACCAATGCCGTACCAAATGAGGCTTCGCCGGTTTGGGTCAGCTCAAGGTTCAAACCGGTCACATCCGCAATAAGTTGCTGCCACTCAGGACTCCGCGCTCCGCCGCCGAGCAGTCGAGCCGTATCGATACCCAAGCCTTTAGCACGAGCATCGCACAGTAGATCATTGATTGAATAAGCAATACCCTCATATACTGCCCGAGCAAGATGCGCCCGGCTGTGGCGGATGGTTAGCCCCCAAAACCCAGCGCGCAAATGCGGGTCCCAGTACGGTCCGCGTTCGCCTTGCAAATAAGGGTGAAAAAACAGCCCATCACTGCCCGCAGGAGCCGATAGCGCCAGCCGCTGTACCGCATTTTGATCTAAGTCTGGGAATAAGTGCTGGCAGGCCCAGCGGTGAGCGCTAGCACAGGCATTGGTGCCAGTGGCCAGATAATACAAACCGTCAATAATGTGCGGATAACAGGAAATCGGCGGTTTGACGATGGGCTGATCCACCGTAAGGAACAGCACTCCCGAGGTTGCCAGTTTAATGGCCGCTTGACCGGGTTGCGTGGCCCCTACGCCGAATAATTCTACCGTGGTATCATTGCTGCCGATCACTACTGGGGTGCCCACCGCTAGCCCGGTGCTCCGTGCGGCTTGAGCGGTAATTTCACCGGCGATATGGGTGGGTTGAGACACAGGGGGTAAGGTGCTGGTGGGCCAATCAATCAGCGCACACAACTCTTCGGACCAGCCGCCCTGCTTAGCATCGGCCAGCAGCGTCCCAATCACATCGCTAAAATCCGTGCCCCAGGTCTGCGTCAGTCGCCAGCGCAGATAGTCTTTGGGCAGACAAAAATGCCGGACTTGGCGGACAATTTCCGGCTCATGACGTTGTAGCCAGTACAACATGGGCAGTGACCAGGTTGGATTGGCGCGATTCAGCGACAAACGCTCAATGAGTTCGCCATGCTGGGTGCGCAGTTCAGCGGCTTCTTGGACGCTGCGCTGATCATTCCACATGATGGCCGGGCGCAGGACTTGCCCAGCTTTATTGAGCAGCACTGGAATATGGGCACCGGCACTGATACCGATGGCGGCAATCTGGTCGGCTGGCAGGCGAGCCGCGTTAAGCGCTTGAGGAACCGCATGACACACGGCAGTGTACCATTCTTGCGGGTCCTGCTCTGACCAGCCGTGTCGAGGAACGCGGGTGGTGATCGGGTGTTTACCCTCGCCCACTATCTGGCCGCTGGAGGTATCAACCAAGCTGGCTTTAAGGCTGCCTGCACCGAGGTCTATGCCAAGCACATAATGCGAATGGGTGGTCACAGTGGATGTCCTTTTTTATTTATAGTCGGCTATAGCTTGCAATGGCGCTGTGCTACATTGCAAGTCAAACCGCAATAGGATTGATAAACGTATGACTGATAATGTTTTGGATGATGTCATTGAACCGGGGCTACGCGCCCAAGCGTTGTCGCTAACCGAGATACCCGTCATCGATGTGGGTGCACTATTCACCGATGAGTTAGCGGCTCGTCAGGCTACGGCTCAGCAGATCGGCACAGCCTGCCGAGAAATTGGATTTTTCTATGTTAAAAATCATGGCATCAGCGAGCAGCACATTGCAGCGACTTTTGCTGCGGCACGCCAGTTTTTTGCCTTGCCGCTGGCGCGTAAGCAGGCGATTGCAATTGAGCGCTCCCCGTGTCATCGCGGTTATTTTGCCTTGGGTGGTGAGAATCTCGACCCCTTGCGCCAGCAGGGTGCGGGTGATCTTAAAGAGGGGATCAAAATTGGCCGAGATTTACCGCCTGACCACCCTCGGGTACGGGCGGGTACTCCGCTGCACGGGCCGAACCAATGGCCGAGTGACCTGCCCGGCTGGCAGGAGACCATGCAGGATTACTACACGGCATGTCAGCAGCTTGGCTTGCGTTTGATGCGCGCTTTTGCCTTGGCGCTGGAGTTGCCGGAAGCCTATTTTGATGCCTATTTGCGTGAACCCATGGCGACCTTGGGGCCGCTGCATTATCCGCCACAGCGCGGTGCCATCACTGAGGCGCAAATCGGTGCGGGTGCCCATACCGATTTTGGGTGTTTGACCCTATTAGCGCAAGACGCCAGTGGCGGTTTGCAGGTTCGCAATGTCGCTGGAGAGTGGCTGGAGGCTCCGCCGATTCCAGGTACGCTGGTGGTCAATATTGGCGATATGCTGGCGCGTTGGACCAACGATCAGTTTCGATCCACTGTGCATCGGGTGATTAACCGTTCCGGCGCTGAGCGCTATTCCCTGCCGTTTTTCTACGATCCTGAGTTTGATACCCCTTTGGCGTGTTTAGAGACCTGTACCAGACCGGATAACCCGTCGCGTTACTCACCGACCACCGCTGGACAGTATTTACTGGATCGGATTAACGAGACCTTTGCCTATCAGCGCGCTGCTGAAGGGGATGTCAGGAAGATATCGATTTAAAAATGAGCGAACCGTAAGTAGATGAGGTGATTTCACTGCGCCTGTGCGGGTAACCACAAGACTAAGTTAGGAAACGTGACAATAATCCCCAGCATCAGCAATTGCAGACTGATAAACGGCACGATGCCACGGTAAATATGCCAAGTGGTGATGCTGGGTGGGGCCGCACCGCGCAGATAAAACAAGGCAAATCCAAACGGTGGAGTCAAAAATGAGGCTTGCAGATTCATGGCGATCAGCACCCCGAACCAAATGGGATCGTAGCCAAATAAAATCGCAACCGGAGTAACCAGCGGCACGACGATAAAAGTGATCTCGATAAAATCAAGGAAAAACCCCAGCAGGAAAATCGTCAGCATTACAAAGAATAAAAATCCCCACTGACCACCGGGTAAGCCCTCTAAGAAACCTTTAACCAGCCAAGTGCCATCTAAAGCACTAAAGACCATGGCAAACGCCGTGGCTCCGACCAGAATAATGAACACCATACTGGTGAGTCGTACCGTGGTATCCGTGACCGCTGAGACATTTTTCCAAGTCAGCCGACCATTGACCAAGGCCAGCAGGCTGGCACCGAACGCCCCCATAGCGCCCGCTTCGGTAGGCGAGGCCAGGCCAAAAAAGATACTGCCTAGCACGACGGCCACCAGCAACAACGGAGGCAGCAGACTTTTCAACACCGCCAGCGCCAGATTATGCACCTCGAAATCATCAGAATCCTTGGGCATGGCCGGTGCCACATTGGGCTTGACCAAGGCGTAAATCGCGATATAGGTGATGTATAAACCACTGAGTATCAGACCGGGAATGAAGGCGCCGAGAAATAAATCGCCTACATTCACTCCCATCTGATCGCCCAGAATGATCAGGACAATACTCGGAGGGATAATTTGTCCCAGCGTGCCACTGGCGGCAATCGTGCCAGCAGCCAGAGAGCGATCATACTGGTATTTCAACATCACCGGCAGGGCGAGAATCGCCATCGTCACCACGGACGCACCGACCACCCCGGTCGAGGCCGCAAGTAGGGCACCGACGGCCACTACCGAAATCGCCAGCCCGCCGCGCATTCGTCCAAATAATCGCCCCATAGTTTTGAGCAAATCTTCGGCTAAGCCGGAGGTTTGCAACATAACACCCATAAAGACGAAAAACGGCACGGCAACCAAGGTGTAATTATCCATGACCGAGCCGAAAATTCGCCCCGGCAGTGCACTGAGCCGCACAAAACGAAATTGCGGGTCCCACGGCAGGGAGAATCCCAAATTGGGTAGGAAATCGCTACCAATCAGGGTAAACAACACCGCCGTCGCCCCTAGACTGAAGGCGACCGGATAGCCTGAGAGCATAAACAGCAGCAGGCACACGAACATCCATAAAGCGAGATAATCCATGGGTGATGAGTTTACTGAGCGTTGGAGTAATCTGGGGCGCCGACTGTGCCGCGCAGCCAAGCGATGCGTTTAATGATTTCACTGATGCCTTGCAACATCAGCATAAAAAAAGCAAACGGGATCATGGTTTTTATTGGGTAGCGCGGCAACCCGTCAGGTTGAGGGCTTTGCTCCATGCGTTCAACATCAGGCCAACCACGAGGGAAATCCGTCCATGCCCACGAGCGTAGAGCGTAATCCCAAGATAACCACACGATCAAAGCACAAAAAGGAATTAAAAACAGTGCAGCACCGATAATATCCACCCACGCTTTTGTTTTGGGTTTGAGGCTGGAGTAAATGATATCAACCCGGATATGGGCGTCTTGACGTAATACATACGCGGCACCCAGCAAGAAAATCAAGTTGTAGGCGTAGGTTTGCCCTTCGAGCAACATATTGCTGCTTAACTGCATGCCCAGCTTGGCACCCAAATAGCGGCCAATTACATTGATGACACCGAGCACGATGAGCAACACCACCAAAAATCCCATTGAGCGGCCAATAATCTGATTAGTGGCGTCAATGATGCGGGATACTCGTAACAAGACAGGCATAGGTGGATGGCTTAATGGATGATGGGGGGACTCTAACCCGCAGTGCCGTGCGGGTCAAGTCATTAGTGGATCGTTAAGGCATGGCGATCTAAGGTACGCTGGGTCATGCCATCCACATACCGCAGTTCGAATTGACCGGTTTCAGTGGGGGCTTGGAACGTCAAGGGATTGCCCTCACGGACATACACATAATAGCCGTACTCGCCCTCGGCCGCATCCTCGCGAATCAGCGTCACATAATCCCATTGGCCGCCGGGGCCAGACCAGTGAACGCGGAAGGATTCACTGCGGCGTATCCGTTCGGGGGCGTCGATCTGAGCCGGTACGGTACTGCCGGCGGATGTACCCGAAGTTCCCCCAGGTGTGGTGGTGATCAGCTCTGGAGTGCGCAAACTGCCTGCTGGAGTATCTTGGCCGTTCATCGCGACCAAGGGTGTGGTGGTGCTGAGTGTGGCAAAGACTATATGCCCTAGAGCAAAATCCAGTTCATTAATGTTGCGAATATTGTGCAGCTCGCCGTCGCTGGCTTCAGCGATGCAGCGTAATTCCGACTGTGCAGCGCTATTGAGCCGCAGACCAATAATATGCACTGAAAAGTCCAAACCTTGGTTGCGCGCCGTGCGAATTAAGGCGCAGGCGTCACTGCCACAGCTATCCACACCATCAACGACCAAAACCACTGTGGTCGGCTGATTGTGGTTTTGAATGCTGAGCAGTGCAGCGCGGAGCGCAGCAGTCAAGGCCGATGGGCCTGAGGCACGCAGTTGGTTGAACGCTCGATCCAACTGCGCTTCTGAGTGCGATTGCAAGGGCAACAAGGTCTGGATTTGATCACAGCGCTGTGAGTTAGCGCCGTAACTGATGGCGCCGATACGTCGGGATTCTGGCAAATGGGCGCTTAAACGGGTGATGGCATCGGTGGCAATATGCAGTTTAAATACTCCGTTAATCCGGCCTTCCATACTCCCGGATGTATCGATAATCGCGATCACGTCCATCGGCTGTGCGGGAGTGCGAGCCTGCGCCGTAGCGATTAATCCGCACAAAATCGCCAAAAACAGTACGCGCATACTGTAAGAAAAGAGTGAATTGACAGACATTGTCTACCACCTTGCTGCTGGTGTTGAGCCACTATTTTACCATAACACTTACTAAAACGCTTGCTTGCACAGCCGTTGCTTGCTCAGATACATCTAACATTGAGACAACCAGTGTCTCGTTGAGCGATCGGGGTTCGCAGTCCCTGACGCGCTAACGGGGTATATAATCGCACGGAACAGATATGAAATATAATCCTGAAATCCATCATCGGCGTTCTATACGGTTGCAGGGCTATGATTATTCCCAAGCGGGGGCTTATTTTGCGACTATCTGCACACAGAACCAAGAATGTCTATTCGGGGAAGTGGTTGACGGTGAAATGTGGCTGAATGATGCAGGGCAGATTGTTACCGAAGAATGGGTAAAAACGGCTGAAATTCGCGATGAAATCGAAATAGATTGCTATGTGGTGATGCCCAATCATTTTCATGGGATTTTGGTAATTACCGGTAATGGTGGGGACATGGATAAGGGCACGGATGGGGGCACGGATGGGGGCACGGCACGCCGTGCCCCTACGATGGAACGATTCGGACAACCGGTGTCCGGTTCGATCCCGACGATCATTCGTTCATTCAAATCCGCTGTTACCAAACGTATTAATGAATTACGTCAAACACCTGGTGCCAAAATATGGCAACGCAATTATCACGAACGTATCATTCGTGATGAATCTGAAATGAACAAAATACGGGAATATATCCAAAATAACCCGATTCGATGGGAAATGGATTCCTTGTTTCCACGGTGTAGGGGCACGGCGCGCCGTGCCCCTACGATGGACGATCGCAATTTGGTGGGAAATGGATTTTGTTTGCCTGATGCCTGAATGGGTTATCAAAGGCATAGGATATCGCGTTATATGCTGATTTGCAATAATTTTCATGGAATTTCGGTGATTATCGGTGATGGTGGGGGCATGGACACGGCACGGTGTGGGGGGGCATGGGCACGGTGTAGGGGCATGGGCACGGTGTAGGGGCATGGGCACGGTGTAGGGGCATGGGCACGGTGTAGGGGCATGGGCACGGTGTAGGGGCACGGCGCGCCGTGCCCCTACGATGGATGATCCCAATTTTAGTGGGAAATGGATTCTGTTTATCTAATGACTGAAAAGGTTAAAAATTAAATGCCGACGACAGATCAACTACGGTCGCGATTGATCAAAAAATTAAACGAGCTGTTTCAGCTCGACCAGCCGGACCTCGATTTCGGCTTTTACCGCATTATGCACGCAAAGAGCGCCGAAGTTCAGGACTTCATCGGCACCGACCTGCTGAACATTGTGGCGGATGCCTTCGGCGATGCGGACGAAGCCCGTAAGGCTGAGTTGCAGGCCGCCTATGAAATCGCTATTCGGGAAGCTCGTGAAGAATATGGGGTTACTGAACCTGAAAAAACGCCAAAAGCCCAAAAGGCCAAGGCCGCACTGGATGCCCTTAGAAATACCGCCAGCGCCGAGGCCGATGTGTATGACCATCTGTATCGCTTCTTTGAGCGCTACTACGACGACGGCGATTTCATCTCCCGCCGTTATTACACTCGTGAGACATCCGGCAAGGCCGCGCCCTTTGCCGTGCCGTACAACGGCGAGGAGGTAAAACTGCACTGGGCCAATGCCGACCAGTATTACATCAAGAGCGCCGAATATTTTTCTAACTTCACCTTTGATTTGCGGCAGGCAAAAGAGGTTCAGTCACCGGATTTTGGTTTGTTTGAGCCACAGATGGACACGGATCATTTAAGAGTTCATTTCAGGGTGGTGGAGGCGACGGAAGGCGAGCATGGCAATGTGAAGGCCAGCGAGCAGAATAAGCGGTTTTTTATCATTCATAAAGCAAGGCCAGTGGAGTTCAATGAGGCGGGTGAATTGGTCTGCAATTTTGAGTATCGCCCCGATCCAGAGAAAACCGGCCAGGAAGGAAGTTGGCGGGACAAGCGCAACGCTGAGGCGGTGGAGACCATTTTGGGTACTTTGGAGAACCACGGATGGACACAGATCAACACCGATGAAAAAGACGAAAAAACTATTCGTGTCCATTCGTGTGAATCTGTGGTTCAAGAATACCGGCGTCTGTTTGAGGTTCTCGCTCCGACCGACAGCGATAAACAGCGGCCTTTGCTGGCCAAGTATGTGAATCAGTACACCGCCCGCAACACTATGGACTATTTCATCCATAAAGACTTGGGTGGCTTTCTGCGCCGCGAGCTGGATTTCTACATTAAAAATGAGGTCATGCGTCTGGACGATATTGAGAACGCCGATGTTCCGGCGGTCGAAAGCTATCTGTCCAAGATCAAGGTGCTGCGCAAGATTGCGGGCAAGTTGATCGATTTTCTGGCTCAGCTTGAGGATTTCCAGAAAAAGCTCTGGCTCAAGAAGAAGTTTGTGGTGGAGACGAATTACTGTATCACGCTGGATCGGGTTCCCGAGGAACTGTATCCTGAGATTGCGGCTTGTGATGCGCAGTTGGAGGAGTGGATCATGCTGGGGTTTGTGGAGAATAAAGTATTAGAACCACAGATGGACACTGATGAACACCGATTAAAAGATAAAGAGATGGATTTGTTTGCTGAAAATATCGGTGTTCATCCGTGTGAATCTATGGTTGAAAAACTCAAGGCCAATAATAAGCTGGTTCTGGATACCCGCTTTTTTGATGACAGTTTCAAGGCGCGGCTGGCGGCGTCAATTGAGAACTTCGACGAGCAGTGTGATGGCTTGCTGATTCATTCGGAGA